>JAFWCK010000139.1 GCA_017536965.1 Lachnospiraceae bacterium
GGTGCCTTCTGTGCGCCCCAGTCATCATGAACGGTAAAGCCGTCGATACCCGGGAAGTATTCGCAGATCTTATCGACCAGTTTATTGCCCATATCCGTCATAGCACCGAAAAGATCATGGACTGCATCTTCCTGATCCGGATCGACCAATGCCATTGCAGCGTTTTCAAAATCCATCAAAGAGATCAGCCGCTCAAACCAGAATCCGTTCAGGAATGTAAAAATATGTGAAAACCGCGGATCGAATCGGAAATCCTTTGCCATGCCTTCCCAATCCCAGCTGTCCACATCCGGAATCGAGATCACGTCTCTCCACTCATTCGCATCCTCAAACCGCGGATTGCCGCCCGGTGTGATCGATCCGCCTGCGCTTTCGACCCATTTCCAAGGTACACCGAAGAAATCGACGCTGTCATGTTTATGCGGTCTGGACAGATTCACATTATATGCTTCCAGCTGCAGACTTGTTGTGTCACGAAGCGTTGCACAATACCATGGATCCTTGTCAAAATAATGCGAGTTCATATTCTCTCTAACAGAGACCGGCGTATCAAACAGATCCGTCGGCGGCATAAACCCACCATAACCCGGTTTCTGATCAACTATCCGTAATTCTTTCTCGCTGTAAGCCGGTTTTCTTTTTAATCCATTCATAATTACCTTCTCCTCTGCTTTATTTTCCTAAAAATTTGTTCCCCTCTTATTGTTTTGCAGCTTTTTATCCCAAATATGCCCGCACCTCTTTCAGGAGTTCCGGAATATCCAGATGCTGCGGACAGATATTGCTGCAAGCACCGCATTCCACACAGTCTGCGATATTTGCACAGGTTCTGTTGTACATCCGTTTCTGGGAATCCGGATTCCGATATTTCTTCCCTTCATTATAGAAACGGAATGCAGACGGGATCGCGATGTTCTGCGGGCAGCCATCCACACAGTAGCGGCAGCCGGTACAGTCAATGTGTTCGGTGTTTTCCAGAAGCTTAATGATCTCCTCGATGACTTTTGCCCGTTTCTCATCCATCATACCGATGCTGCTGCGGTCTGCGATCGCAACATTTTCTGTCAGCATATCCATATTGCCCATTCCGGAAAGAACCGTTAAGATGCCTTCTTTATCAAAGACATAATCCAAAGCGAGTTCTGCATTGCTGAGTTGTCCCAGTCCGTATTTTGCTTTGATCTCATCGATTTCCGGATAATCCGGGAAGATCAGGCTGCCGCCCTTAATTGGTTCCATGATAACCAGTGGAACTCCCTTTTCCTTTGCATAAGCGATCCCCTTATCGCCTGCCTGAATCTCATGGTCCACATAGTTGTACTGGATCTGGGCAAAATCGCAGCCATCAAACTCATCCAAAATCATCTTGAAGGAATCAAATTCATCGTGGAAGGAAAAACCAATATGGCGGAGCACCCCCTGCTCCTTCAGGTCGTTCATGTATTTCACGATGTTTAATTTATCCCGCAGTGTTGCCCACATTTTCCCCTGCAGACCATGAAGCAGATAGAAATCAATGTGGTCTGTCTGCAGTCTTTCCAGCTGCTCATCCAGCATTTTCCGCGGATCAAAGCCCGGCTCATTGATGCCAAATGTAAACATCTTGGTCGCGATGTTGATCTTATCGCGCAGTCCGTCCTCCTTCATGATCTGGCCGATTGCCTTCTCAGAAAAACCGTTGTGATACACGTAAGCGGTATCAAAATAGTTCACGCCGTTATCAACCGCGTAATGCACCATCTCCCGGACTTTTTCAATGTCGATCTTCGACTGGTCATCATCGATGACCGGAAGACGCATAAGGCCGAAGCCCAGTCTTGAGATCTTTTCCCCTTGATAATCGCTGTACTGCATATACCGTCTCCTCTCTTTCTCTCTTGAATCGGCTGTGCCGATGATTAATATTTCATATATTGATAATCCGGGTCTCCATAGATTTTATGTCCGTAGAAATGAGCCTCATCACGGACGATCCGCATTGCCCTTATTGTATTTTCGTCTCTTCCCGGGATGCCTCCTGCAAAAGCATATCCGCCATCTTTGGAGTATTTATCAATGGAATGACGGACACTTTCCCGAAGTTCTTCTTCATCATAGTGATCCGGCCAGCCGTGCGGGATATGGGAATCCCAATCCCAGCTGCCGCAGAGAACGATCTTGCCTTTGTATTTTTCCTTAATTCCTAACAGATCGTTCACTTCCTGTGCCGGGTCCCAATACCTCACGCCAAAATCGATCATGTCTTCCACGAAGATCTCACATTTTCCACAGTTATGGAACTGAATCGGGATGCCCCTGTCAGTAGCAGGTTTTGCCAGGCGGCGATAGATCGGCAGAAAGACTTCCCGATAAGTCTCCAATGAGAAAAATGGTGTGGCTTTGGCAGCGGTATCATCCAGCATGTACCAAAGGTCCGGTTTATAGTACTCGATCGTTTTATACAGGACCGGTTCGATCCAGTCGACCATGGCGTTCAGCATATCGGATACAACATCCGGATCCGTTGCTAATGCACAAAGACCTTCGGTAAATCCCATAAAAGCGACCAGCTGCTGGAACGGCATCAGACCTGCCATTGCAATCGTTGCGGACTGGTTCCGGTCGATCTTCCGTTCCTCCAGGTCTTTCTTGTACATCATTTCATAGTCGAAATCATCATTTCTGTCCGGGAATTTAAGCACCTTCTCCCAGTCATTGATATCTTCCAGAAGGAAGTGGTTAGGTTCCGGCAGTGTAGCTCCGGTATTTGCGTCCGCTACATAACGAACACCCCACATGTCATATCCGCCATCGCGAAAATGATCCTGCTTAAAGACCATCGGCGACAATGACTTTACAGGGGCTTCGCCCATGTATTCTGTTCCCATCATGGTATAGAACGGAACATACTCAGGCATTTCCCCCCGCCCGAGCATCAAATAGTTCTCTTTCGGTGTTAATTTCATATTATCCTCTCCTAAATCCTAAATCCCAATACTATCCATGGTTTATTTTAACACCTTTATAATAAAGATGTCATTCATTAAACGGATTAAATCATTTATTTTCTGTGATTTTTAAAAAGAAAGGATTTCGTCTGCGCCTTCTGCGTCATTTTCATCATGGGTGACCATGATCAAAAGCTTTCCGACGCAGTATTTACGGATCACATCCATGGTCTGTTTCCTGTTTTCCGGATCCAGGCCTTTGATCGGCTCGTCCATTACGCAGACTTTGGCGCCAAGCGGCCCCGTCATGGCCACAAGACCTCTGGCAATGGCAAC
>JAFWCK010000022.1 GCA_017536965.1 Lachnospiraceae bacterium
GTCACCGGAAACGGCAAACTTGTCAGGATCCAGACAATACTTTTGGGCATTTGCCCGCAGGAAACGGATAGCTGCCTGTACATCATAGACAGGATAAGGAAAGATCCCTTCGCCGATCAGACGGTAGTTTACATTAACAACCGCATAACCGCGCAGCAGGCCATTGAACAGATAGATACACTGTGAGTCACGTTTATGTCCGCCTATAAAAGCACCGCCATGAAACTGGATCAGAACAGGAAACGGACCATCCCCTTCTTCTGGGAGAAAAATGTCCATCGTCTGGTTTGAATTATCCGTTCCTGCATAAGGAACATCCAGATACTTCCGTGTAATACCGCTGACATCTACATCCGGCTGCAGGAATGGTGGTGCATCTGGCGGCAAAGGTATTATTTTAATTACTGACATAAATAGCTCCTCCTGTTTATATAGAATTAGAATGTTCCGATATCCATTGCTGCATAAAAACCGCTGACAACAGCCTCTCCGATGCGTGCGGTCTGTGCGGCATCTCCGATAATATCCACATATGGCGCTTTATCCGCAACTTCATAAAACAGCTGATTATTACTCTTCATGCCGATTGCGTAGAAGACCGAATCAGCTTTTTTCAGGATCTCTTTTCCGCCCATCGCATAACGGACGCCTTCATCTGTGATCTCAAGCACATCTGCCTGCTCGACCAGTTTTACTCCATATTGTTTGACAGCAAGTTTTACGCCCCATCCGTAAGAGGTTCCGACGTCCGCAAGACAGGTGTACTTCTCCAGTACCGTGACTTTCTTTCCGAGAGCCCCCAGATGCGCTGCTGCCTCAACGCCGCTTAAACCGCCGCCGATGATCACGACTTCTTCTCCCACACTGTCTGCATGGAAGTAAGCATCCAGGATATCCTTTGCTTTTTCCCATCCTTCAAGGAAGGTTGGCGGAATCGGTTCTCCGCCGGTCGCAACGATGATGTGATCGGCTTTATAGGATCCAACCAGTTCCGGGGTTGCCTCAGTTCCAAGTTTTACAGTGATGTTCGGATACAGGGACGGCAGCTTCTGAATGTACTGCAGATACCGCTTCAGATCCGGCTTTAAGGCGTCATTCTTTGCATAGCGGATGGTTCCGCCTAATTCTTCGTTCTTTTCCAACAGAGTGACAGTATGTCCTCTTCTTGCAGCTGTCACCGCGGCTTCAACACCGCCAGGGCCGCCACCGATGACAAGCACATTTTTCTTAATCTTCGCTTCCGGAATATCCTCCATGAAACCGACACGGGTCTCGTGTCCTGTCGTCGGATTGACGCTGCAGCGGAAGAAACGGGTCTTGTTATCGCCGTCTGTACAACGCATGCAGCGCAGACACGGTGTGATCTCATCGATCCGTCCCGCTTTGGCCTTATTTGGCATTGCAGGATCTGCGATCAGGGCACGCGAGAAGGAAATACCATCTGCATCGCCGCTTGCGATGATCTCTTCTGCCATTTCCGGGCTGACGATCGAGCCTACCAGATAAAGCGGGAATTTCACTTTGCCGCTTTGCTTGATCTCACGCACGAATTCCCGGTTGGATGCCCATGGGATATAGGTGCTTGGCATGCAGTAGTTCCAATCTTCTGTTGAGACCTCCGCCATATCAACATACTCTTCAGCTCTGCTTAAGAACTCCGCCATATCCGCCGGGGTGAACCCGCCTTCTGCGCGTTCGCTTCCGCTGATCCGGAGAGCAACGATCAGCTTGTTTCCGACACGGTCGCGGATCGCTTTCAGGACCCTCAGCGGGAAGCGCATACGGTTTTCCAGGCTGCCGCCGTATTCATCGGTACGTTTATTCACGAGCGGGGACAGAAACTGCTCCAACAGCCAGGAATGTCCGGCATGGATCAGCGCCATATCAAAGCCAGCTGATACGGCGTATTCCGCTGCGTTCGCGAAGGCGGTTACTACTTCATCCATATCTTTTTCTGTCATCGCTTCGCAGAAAATGCCGTTTTCGGTGATCTCAGTGTTAGGCCCTTTCAGCTGTTTGTTGATCCATGGGCGGCCTTTTCGTCCGCAATGGGTCAGCTCAATGCTGGCCAGCGCACCGTGTTCTTTGATGGCATCTGCGATCTCTCCGAAAATATTCAGGTTTTCCGGGATCAGCTCGATAAACGGTGTGTGATTGCCGCCCCGGATGACCGGGACTTCCCCCAGATTCACAATTGCGGCTCCACCCTTTGCCTTGTGCTCCAGATAGCCGACATAATAATCAGTCGGACGGCCATTTACGACCTGAAACAGCATGTTCGGTGCGGACATGATCCTGTTTTTCAGTGTCCTGCCGCCAATAGTTATCGGTTGAAACAGATTTGGATATAAATTAGACATCTTTCCTCCACCTTTCTTTCACAGCTTTTTATTTATCACTGAAACAGTCTGTAACAATTTTACCTTTTGAAACGACCAGTTGTATCGTTTTTGTATTTCGTATATCTTCCAGCGGATCCTTTTCCAGAACGATCAGATCTGCATCTTTTCCCGGCTCGATCGTTCCGATATGATCTTCCATTTTCAGCAGCCTTGCATTTCCTCCGGTTGCCATGGTGATCACTTCCAGAGGAGGGATGCCGGCCTCATTCAGGCAGGCCATCTCATCATGCACGGCCTCACCGAACGGTACAAACGGGATCCCCGCATCACATCCCACTGCCATTGGAATACCTGCATCATAGCATTTTCTGACAGCTTCTTTGACAGCGTCCCAAATGGATGGCGCCGACCCCATCGGATCAAAACGTTTAATGGATATCATCGTCGGATCAACAACTGCTCCGCTCTTTTTTGTCAGTTCGATCAGTTCATCGGAAATCTTATTCTCCAGTTCCCCGGCTCCGATCATATGCTCTATACAATCCGCTCCGTACTGGACAGCATCCAGCATCTCCGCCGGGCAATCTACGTGCACCGTAACAGAAAGTCCATATTGGTGCGAAATATCGATGATCTCTTTTAATTTCTGTTTCGAAATGCGCGGCACCGGATTTGGATAATCCATCTTGTTCAGATGCGCATAAAAGATCTTGGTAAAATCCGCCCCTTGCTCTTTTGACTGCCTGATGATCGGTTCGATCTGTGTATCATCGTCAATGACTGCGCATGCGTACTGCTCCACTTCGGGATCCGACATAAATACAGTATAGCACGGATGCCCGCCGCGGGACTGGAACATTGGTCCGCTAAGACAAACACGTGGAGAACGTTCGATGGTTCCATTATTTACACCATCCCTGAATGCCAGCGTCTCCTCCATAAAATGTCCGCAGGAGCGGACAGCGATAACGCCCCATCTCAGGCACCCTTCCCGCATTTCCGCAAAATCATAACTTGGTACCAGATGGCTCATTCCAGGGCGGTCCAGCCTGCTTGATCCACTGATATGAACATGTGCATCGATCAAACCAGGAATAACCGTTTTCCCCTGAAGGTCCATTACCATGGCACCGGAAGGAACAGGGATATCTGTTCCGATCTCTTTAAACTTTCCGTGTTCCATAAGAATGGTACACTGCGGCATTGGCTCCTTTCCGGTCCCGTCAATTAAATTTACGTTCTTTAACGCGAACATAGATCTTCCTCCATCCGCGCGTATATTTCTTTTAATCGTGCATCACTTAAATCGGTTTCATTTAATATCGTATATCTGTCTGCACGCGTTCCTGCAGCCTTTTGCCATGCATTTACGAAAAAATCCTCGGTCACACCATTTTCAGAAGGTCTGGCCGGAATGCCGTATTGCTTTATGACCTTTGTGACCTTTGCAGGATCTCTGTCCTGAAAGATACATGCAGGATACGTGCCCATAGCTGTAGCAATTCCATGTGGAATACTAAGCTGTTCCGGATATTCCTCTTCCAGTGCATGGCAGAACAAATGCTCAGAGCCGCTGCTTGGTCTTGAGTTTCCTGCAATCTCCATTGCCAGCCCGCCCATCACAAGAGCATCCGTCAGCCTGCGGATGAAATCACGGTCCTGCAGGTCTGCGGCGGTATTGAACAAAATACTTTCAAAAGCCATATGTGACATCATGCAGGCAAAGTCATCGACTGGTTCCCCATTCTTTCTCCCGGCTAATTTCCAGTCATACAAAGCGGTATATTTAGAAACGGTGTCTCCGATTCCAGCCAAAAGCTGGCGTTCCGGCGTATGTTTAACAATATCTATATCCACGATGATCGCATCCGGGATGGTGCACCGGAAACTTTTTCTTGCCTTACCTTCTGTCCCCAGAACTGCCACCGGCGATGCCAGAGAATCGTTAGAGAGCGCGGTTGGAAGAGAGATCAGTTTCGCCTTTGAAACAAATGCTGCAAACTTAGCCAGATCCAGTACGGTGCCCCCGCCAAATCCGATCACCACCTTGATGTCGTTCATAGTAATATATTTGGCCAAAGCAACTGCATTGTCATAGCTTGCTGCTTCGATCAGACACAGCTCACTCTGAGGAAAATCCTTTTGTATTTCTTCTATGATACTCTGAAACAGTTCTTTCAGATGCTCTGTTGTCACAAGTATGGTTTTCGCGTTTTTCAGATCCGGAAAAACATCCTTCATACAAACAGAGATATCATTCAGAATCCCCTCTTCAATGATCAGATGATTGGGTAAGCGAAATCGATTCATTATTCAAGTCTCCTATAAATATTGTATAAAGTTAGTTTGTCATTGCGGGCAGGAAAAGTCAAATGTCAGTTAGGCAAACGTGAGACAAAGTCTGCCGGATTGACCACTCTGCCGGACATGAGTACAATGAATTAAGAGTTTTTTATATAGGAGGTCGCTATGGAACATGTGAAAAGATGGTTCCGTAAATGGAATCTTGATCTGACAAAAGAAGAAGTCATTTCAGCAATAAACCTGACAAAAAACGATCCGAGCAAATATACTCCAAGTCCTTTTGACGGACCATATGCGCCTGAGGACTCGGCAGATTTTAACGGCAAAACTATCGTCTTTAAGGGTGAAGGCAGAGAATATATTTTCCGTGTGGAAGATACAAATACCACCTGGTTTTCCAATGATGGATCAAAAGAAGAAAAATGCTTCTGCCAGATCCGTACAATGGAAGGCGAATTATATTTCCTGAATCTCACGGTTCCTTCCTATGAAACCGCCCGGCAGGTTAGCCTTATCGCGGATACGGTCTCAGGTGCCGCTACCGTTGTGGATGCCCACGTTGGTACTGCCAACTGCACACGTGACGTAGATCGCGAATTCATTTTTGGCAGACTGGAAGGTGATTACGCCGGCGGGCCGCTGCATGCTTACACCAGCGAACTGGTAGGCAAGGCGATCATCTGGGATTACGGTGCAGGTTTTACACAGGTAAAACATATCTATAATTCAAATCTTTTCTATACCTATTCCATGGATACAGCTGACGGGCCATGGATGGCAACCAATCCAGCTGATTACATAAAAGTCCGTGATCATTTTTACATCTTCTCCTTTGTGGAAGAACGCCAGCCTGGTTTGCAGATGCTGCTGTTGATCAATCTTGACACACTGCACGATATCGGCTGCGTTTTCGGTGTAAACGAAATGCGCGGCATGTCCTCCGGATGTGTAGGCGGACATGGCACTCTGGCTGATACAAATACTTTGTATGATCTGAAACTATAAAACGATTCAAAATACAACATAAAAAAACTGCCGCGTTTTCACGCGGCAGCTCTTTTTCTATCTTGATATTGTTTATAGTGCTACATTCTCCGTACGTTCGATCAGGGAGTTCTGGCAGTCCTCGGTCAGTTCCACAAAGTAAGCGGAATAGCCGGCGATTCGAACGACCAGATCTTTGTAATCGTTCGGGTCTTCCTGCGCCTTTCTCATGGTGTCGACAGAAACGATGTTGAACTGAACTTCTGCACCGCCCTGAGCCATATAAGCTTTGATCATCGTTGCGAGTTTCTGGTTGCCGTCTTCCCTCTCCAGTGCCTTTGGATGGAACCGTAAGTTCAGGCAGACGCCATCCATGAATTTGCTGTGATCGTAACAGGTAGAGGAATTCAAAACTGCAGTCGGTCCATTGGTATCTCTGCCCGGTCCCGGAGAAGCTGCATCAGCAAGCGGTGCGCCTGCCTTTCTTCCATCCGGTGTTGCCCAGGTCACATAGCCCTGATGTACGTGATCCGCTGCGCCATAAAGACCAGCCCGATAGTAATCGCAGTATTTGCTCTTGTACTGCTGACACATATCATAGTAGCTGTGCGTTGCAAAACGCATCCACTTATCAGCGTATGGGTTATTGTTGCCGAAATGCGGCACATCGCGGATAAGCTGTTGCTGCAGATCCTCATAGCCTTCCCAGTTAGCCATGACAGCATCATACATCTCTCTTGTCGTGCAGATCTTCTTGTCAAAGCATGCATATTCGATCGCTGAGAAGGAATCTGCAACGGTTGCAAGACCGGTACCGGTGCCGCCAAAGTGATTATATTTAGCGCCGCCTTCCGAAATATCTTTGCCGCTTTCCATACA
>JAFWCK010000023.1 GCA_017536965.1 Lachnospiraceae bacterium
AACACTTGCCGTAGGTCTTCTGGCAAATCCAAATGCGCCGGCAGGACTCAGGGGACTCTTTTATACGGGTGACTTCCGCCAGCTTGGCCTGCAGTTCCTTGGATTTATATCCGTTGCAGCCTGGGCCGCTGTGACGATGACGCTTTTCTTCCTGCTCCTTAAAAAAGTGAATTTCTTACGGGCAGAACCCGCAGATGAGTTAGCCGGTCTGGATGGAAGCGAGCACGGACTGCCTAGTGCTTATGCTGACTTTATGCCGGCAGTAGATAAATATGCTGAGTTCGGCACAGGGGAACATATTGTAGCTGTGACCGGAACGACTCCGGTAGCAGAGGCCGTTCCTGTAAAACGGGAGGCATCCTTTGCCGGCGATGGACATAAATTCACCAAAGTGGAGATCGTGTTCAAGGAAGAAAAACTGTATGCCTTAAAGGATGCCATGAGCAAGCTGGGAATCACCGGCATGACAGTCTCCCACGTCATGGGATACGGCATGCAGAAAGGACACACGGAGTTTTATCGTGGTGTTCCGGTAGAAACGGACCTCCGGCCGAAAGTTCAGGTGGATATAGTTGTTTCCAAAATACCTGTGCGGGATGTGATCGAAACAGCCAAGAGCGTGTTGTATACCGGACACATTGGCGATGGCAAGATCTTTGTTTATGACGTGGAGAATGTAGTCAAAGTACGTACTGGTGAAGAAGGCTATGACGCTCTTCAGGATGTGGAATAAAATGGCCTAAGGAGTTTTCTGATATGTGTTCGATCATGGGTTATTGCGGCAGAGATGTCGACCTGGAAAGATTTAAAGAAGGTTTTGACCGTACGATCTCCAGAGGACCGGACGACAGCCGGATCATAGACACCGGAGAAGGCGTTCTGGGTTTTCATAGATTATCGATCATGGGGCTGACGCCGTCAGGCATGCAGCCCTTTGCGCTTGATGGGAGTTATGTTGTATGCAACGGGGAATTGTACGGGTTCGAAAAGCAAAGAAAAGAGCTGGAGGCAAAAGGGTATTGTTTCCAAAGTGACAGTGACTGCGAGATCATCCTCCCTTTATATTTTGAGTATGGCACCGACTTTTTTGCCGCATTAGACGCGGAATTCGCCTGCATCATTTATGACGGAAAGACCAAGTCGTTTCTGGCGGCCAGAGATCCCATCGGTATCCGGCCGCTCTACTATGGTTATGATGAAAAAGGAGTGATCGTCTTTGCCAGTGAGGCAAAGAATCTGGTGGGACTGGTAAACAAGATCATGCCATTTCCGCCAGGACACTATTATAAAGACGGGCAGTTCATCTGCTACTGCGATATCACGAAAGTGGATACGGTATGTGAAGATGATCTGGAAACAGTCTGCAGGAACATCCACGATAAATTGACAGCAGGTGTGCAGAAGCGTCTTATCGCCGATGCTAAGGTTGGTTTCCTGCTTTCCGGAGGATTGGATTCTTCGCTGGTCTGTGCAATTGCCGCAAGAGAGAGCAGGACCCCTATCAGAACATTTGCCATTGGAATGAGTGAAGATGCTATCGATCTGAAATATGCAAAACAGGTAGCTGATTATATCGGAGCAGAACATACGGAAGTCTATATGACACCAGAAGAAGTGATCGCCTCTCTGGAAAGAGTGATCGAGCTGCTGGGAACCTACGATATCACCACGATCCGTGCGAGCATGGGAATGTATCTGGTCTGTAAAGCGATCCATGAACAGACAGACATCCGCGTGCTCCTGACTGGGGAAATCTCGGATGAGCTTTTTGGCTATAAATATACAGACTTTGCACCATCGGCCAGGGCATTTCAGGAGGAATCGGAAAAACGTATCCGGGAGCTTCATATGTACGATGTGCTCCGGGCAGACCGCTGTATTTCCGTCAACTCTCTGGAAGCCAGAGTCCCGTTTGGTGATCTGGATTTTGTGGAATATGTGATACATATTGATCCGGAATTGAAAGTCAATAAATATGGAAAAGGAAAATACTTACTCCGCCATGCATTTGAGGGGCAGGAATATCTTCCGGATTCAATCCTTTGGCGGGAAAAAGCAGCTTTTTCTGATGCTGTCGGACACTCAATGGTGGATTACCTGAAAGAATATGCCCAGGCACAGTATTCGGATGAAGAATTTGAAACAAAACGCACACAATATTCCTATGCACAGCCGTTTACCAAAGAATCCCTCCTTTACCGCGAAATCTTTGAAAAGTACTATCCGGGCCAGGCAGAGATGGTAGTAGATTTCTGGATGCCGAATAAGGAATGGGAGGGCTGTAATGTAGATGACCCGTCCGCCCGTGTTTTATCTAACTATGGCGAAAGCGGAGTTTAATAATTATATGGAGGCAGCAGGTATGACAAAAAAGGAACAACTATATGAAGGCAAGGCCAAAAAGGTTTTTGCAACGGATGACCCGGAGCTTTTGATCGTTTCTTATAAGGACGATGCAACCGCATTTAACGGTCTGAAAAAAGGGACGATTGCAGGAAAAGGCATCATTAATAACCAGATGAGCAATGCTTTGATGCGCTATCTGTCGGCAAAAGGAATTCCGACACATTTTGTGCAGGAAATTAATGAAAGAGAAACTGTCGTTAAAAAAGTGACTATTGTTCCGTTGGAGGTCATCGTCCGTAATATTGCGGCGGGCTCCTTTGCCAAAAATTACGGAGTGGAAGAAGGAAGACCACTTGCGAACCCAACCATAGAGTTTTCTTATAAAAATGACGCATTAGGTGATCCTCTGATGAACGAATACCATGCGACGGCATTGGGATTGGCGACGCAAGAAGAAATACAAACAATTAAAAAGTATTCCTTTCAAATAAATGAAGCGTTACAATCTTTCTGGACCACGTGCAATGTTACGCTGGTAGACTTCAAGCTGGAATTTGGAAGGCTGTCGGATGGAACCATTGTACTTGCAGATGAGATCAGCCCGGACACCTGCCGGCTGTGGGATGCTGCAACAGGAGAAAAACTGGATAAAGACCGTTTCCGCCGTGATCTTGGCGGTGTAGAAGAAGCGTACCAGGAAATCATGAAACGTTTGCAGCAGCATATTTAAAAGATCCGGGCATCATAAGAAAAAAGGAGCAAAATATGAAAACGTGTGCAATTGTCGGTATTAACTGGGGAGATGAAGGCAAAGGCCGGATGGTCGATTATCTCACAGGAAACTATGATGTTGTTATTCGCTATCAGGGGGGAGGAAACGCAGGCCATACAGTCATTAATGATAAAGGTAAATTTGCACTGCATCTTCTGCCATCTGGTATTTTTCACACAGGCGTTGTCAATATTCTCGGAAATGGCGTCGCGCTGGATCCGGAAAATCTGTGGAAGGAAATGCAGCAAGTCATTGCTAAAGGAGTATCTCTGACGCCGGAAAACCTGAAGATCAGTGACCGG
>JAFWCK010000140.1 GCA_017536965.1 Lachnospiraceae bacterium
GTCGTCTTCAATGATGGCGGTATAGTGATGAAGGCGGGAGCACCATATATTTTAGTCATTTTATCTAATGGACGTTCCGGAACAGATGACGGGAAACTTCAGGCATTTGTTCGTGACCTGGATGCAGCCCACACAGAGCTGACCGGGGTTGGCTGGATCTATGAAAACGACAATTGGTATTATCTTGGATCGGAAGGGAAAAAGCTGACCGGCTGGCAGTTTATTAATGGAAACTGGTATTATATGAAGGCGGACGGATCAATGGCCGCGGAAGAATGGGTAGAAGGATACTATTGGGTCAGCAAAAGCGGTGCATGGAAATATGAACCGAAAGGTTCCTGGAAAAAGAATCAAAGAGGCTGGTGGTTTGGAGATACTTCCGGTTGGTATGCAAAAGATGAAACCATTAAGATTAATAACGTGGACTATTCATTTGATGCAGAGGGATATTGGATAGAGGAAACAGAGTGATCTGATCCAACCATACGATTTACAAGGGTTGACGGCCGGAAAAGGCAGCCAGCCCTTTTTTTGAGCACTTGGTAAATTTTCTTAAAATACCCCTTGACACATAATACTATGCGACGTATAGTATTATACGACAGGAGGTAATTATGGAAGTTCAAATTAAACGTGGTCTGCTAGATGTCTGTGTACTCGCAGCGATCAAATACAAAGACTCATATGGATATCAGATCATCAAAGACATGAAACCCTATATGCAGATCTCGGAATCAACTCTTTATCCGATTTTAAGGCGCCTGGAAGAAGGGAAGATGCTGACGGTCTATTCGGTAGAACACAACGGGCGGCTTCGAAAATACTACCGCATCACGGAGAAGGGACAGAAACGACTATCCGACTTCACCGCAGAGTGGAAAGAGATCATGTCCGTATACAGTTTTATTATGAGGGAGAGTGACGCAGATGAATAAACAGGAATTCTTAACAGAAATCGGACGGAGACTGGAAGGTTTTCCGCCGGAAGAAATAGAAAGATCAAAAGAATATTTTCTCGAGATGATCGAGGACCGGATGGAAGACGGGATGAGTGAAGAAGAGGCCGTCGCAGATATCGGTACGGTAGATGAAGCTGTCGCGGATATTCTGAAAGATATCCCGCTGACAAAGGTCATCAAGGCAAAAATGAAACCGGAAGGAAAACTCCGTGCATGGGAGATCATTTGTCTGATCCTTGGATCTCCAATCTGGGTTCCGCTGCTGATCACTGCTATTGTCCTGATCTTTGTCTGGTACATTGTGATCTGGGTCATCGTTATTTCATTCTTTGTAGTTGACCTTGCCCTGTTCGCATCCGGATTAGCGGCAATCGTTGTTGGCGTGATAAGTCTGGCTCAGCTGGAACCGGCAGCGCCGGTCCTTGTCATCGGCACCGGCCTTTGCCTGATCGGCATTTCGATCCTGCTGTTCATTCCGCTCCTGAAGCTGGCAAAAGTGACAGGCAAGTTAGGAAAGAAAACAGCACTTTGGATCAAATCTTGGTTTGTAAGGAGAAAGAAAAATGCGTAAAGGAACAAAAATCGTTTTATTTATAGGACTTGGAATACTGGCAGCTGGCTTGATCACGGTGATCGCGATTTTTGCCGTCAATCGGTTCAGCTTCCGAAAGATCATTGAAAACAGCACTTCAGGAAGCAAACAAGTTGAAGTAGAAGAAAAGCGGATCGAAAAAGATATTACAGAGCCGTTTACAGATGTAGAGATCATTTGCGTGGCAGATCACGTGACTATAAAAGAAGCAGAAAACGGCATCTGCCATCTGGCTTATACAGAAGATGCTTACACACAGTATACTGTGGCTGTAAAGCAGGGAAAGCTGAAGATCACACAGGAAGACACAGATATCAGCTGGGATTGGAAGAATCTGAAAAACACGTTGTCCCAATTATTAGATAAAGGGTTTACACAACTTGGCGCTGCTATGGAGAACAGTCATGATCTGATCCTGACTCTGCCGGCAGGCGCTTACGGTAAGATCAATGTAACCAATGTTTCCGGCGGACTTGAGGTTGGTGAGAATATTTCTGCAGAGGAAGTAAACCTGGCAGCAGTCAGTGGAAATGTAACAGCAGAGGGTCTGACAAGCGTTCGGAGTATTAATGCAGCAACAACTTCCGGAAAAGTGGAACTGCGGAACATGAAGCTTACCGGAGATATCAATGCAGCAACGGTCAGTGGAGGGATCATTTTAGAAAACATCGAAACACCGGGTGAAGTATCGCTTGCAACAACTTCCGGAAAGATGGAATTGATCGAGAGCGTTATAGGAAAAGGGGAAATCGATGGCGTAAGCGGCAATATCCTGTTTACCAATTTTGATGCAGACACCATGGACATTGAACTGGTTTCCGGAAGTATAAAAGGAACGATCCGCGCACCGAAAGAATTCCAGGTAGAAACCACCAGTGGTGATGTCAGTGTACCGAATGGTAACGGTGGCATTTGGAAAATCGAAACCACCAGCGGTGATGTGACGATCGATCTGCAGTAAGCATTGTTCATGGATTTTTCACCGATTTTCCGTATAATAAAAACAACATGAACTATCATGTTGGAACAACGGCAAGACTGCTGTAAGGCCGGAGACCGGAATAAGGAACCGTGTCTTTTGGTTAAGAAAGGAGACAATTATGTCAGAAGTAGGAAGATGGATCATTATCGGTGTAGTTATAGTGATCGTGCTGGTCCTGATTTTTACCAACATCCGGATCGTACCGCAGGCCCATGAATATATCATCGAGCTTTTGGGAAAGTATCATCGGACCTGGAGCGCGGGACTGCATGTAAAGATTCCGTTCCTGTCGAGAGTCGCGAAGATCGTTACACTCAAGGAACAGGTGCTGGATTCACCACCGCAGCCGGTTATCACCAAGGATAACGTTACGATGCAGATAGACACTGTTGTATACTTCCGCATTTTTGATTCCAAACTATATACATATGGTGTTGTGGATCCAATCTCTGCATTGGCAAACCTGACCGCAACCACCTTGCGTAACCTGGTCGGTGAACTGGAGTTGGACGGCACTCTGACCTCGCGTGATACTATCAACGGAAAGATGACAACCATCCTGGACGAAGCAACGGATCAGTGGGGCATTAAGGTCTCCCGTGTGGAGCTGAAGAATATCATCCCTCCGACAGAGATTCAGAATGCGATGGAGAAGCAGATGAAGGCAGAACGTGACCGTCGTGAAACGCTGCTTCAGGCAGAAGGACATAAGGCTGCTGCCATCACCCGCGCAGAAGGTGACAAGCAGGCCATGATCCTGGAAGCTGAAGGTGAACGTGATGCACGGATCGCCCGTGCAGAAGGTGAAGCCCGCGCCATCTTCCTGGCCAAGAAAGCAGAGGCAGACGGACTTCGTGCCCTGAAAGAGGCCGGCGTTGATGAAGCTGTGCTGGAGCTGAAGAAATATGAGGCACTGGTGCAGATGTCAAATGGCAAAGCATCTAAGTTGATCGTGCCAACAGATGCAGTTAACGCGGTGAAGGCAAATGTGATGTTTGCAGAAACTACGGGACTGGGAGATGTCACCCCTGCTGCACCAGAAGAGGTAAAAGAACCGGAAGAGGATCCATGCTGTAATCCGAAGAAATAATTATCACATATCGAAAAACAAATGACGTGCCGGCACCATGTGTGCCGGCATTGTTTTTCTATACTGTTTTTGTGGTATGATACAAACATGATTTTTCAAACCGAACGATTAATTCTTAGACCATGGGAGGAACGCGATGCTGGGGAGCTGTTCCGCTGGGCGCAGGATCCGTTGATCGGACCTGTCGCTGGATGGAATGCGCTTCGCAGTATGGATGACGCTTTAATTATGATCCGGGGGCAGTATGCAGCATCAGAGGTGTATGCTGTCTGCCTGAAAGGTGAGGACGATGCATCCGGGCAATGCACTGCGATGCCAATTGGCTGTATCTCCCTGAAGTTTGGGGATGACACGGACCTGACAGATGCAGTGGATGAATGTGAGATCAGTTCCTGGATCGCAAAACCTTACTGGGGGCAAGGTCTGATTCCGGAGGGCTGTGAAGCGCTTCTGAAGCATGGTTTTGAGGATCTTGGAATGAAAGACATCTGGGCAGGCTATTATGACGGAAATGAAAAGTCACGCGCCTGTCTGAA
>JAFWCK010000141.1 GCA_017536965.1 Lachnospiraceae bacterium
GCCAGATCCTGCTCCAGCGCTTTTGTCAATCTTCCTTCTACGATCGGGCCGACGATATGAACGACCTTCCTTGCCGGAAGATTGTAGGCATCCGTCAGCATAGGAACAGCAGTCGGCTGCTCATAGTCCCTGCCATATCTGATCCGCATTTGATTCATCTGCCTGCTGCACTCTGCCCGAAGCTGGACTCCGGCAAAGGTGTGGATGCAGTTTGCGACACCCTTTAGAATCACACATTTCTCCGTCTCGGGAAAATGCCGTCATTGTGGTTTCTTCTGATTCTGTTTCAAGAGTGCCGCTGCGTCCGAAAAAATAATCTTCCTCGCCGGAATAGTCTTCGGTAGCGCAGCCCTTGATATAAATGTGGCAGACCTCGTTCTTGCCGTCGCGGGTCACATAGACACGCTCCACAATGCTGCTGATCAGGGATACGATCTCCGTGGGCTCCGCGTCCTTTACCAGTTCCCGGAAGGACAGCAGCGTCTCTTTGATCTTTTCGTAATCCCTGATATGTGCCTGCTGATCCTCCAGCTCCATCTCCAGCTTCGAGAGAGTCTTTCGTTTTGCAAAGATCTCCTCGGTCATCTCATTGACATCCGCTTCCAGATAGGGTCTTGTAGTTTCGGAAGCCGTCCGCAAGGCTTTCACCTGGGCTTTGATATCCCGGTCCAGGCGGTCGATCTCTTTCTGAAGAAAAGTGATCTCCTGCTGTGTCTTATCGCCTTTTACGTTCTGATCGATCTGCCGCTGGATATTGGTGAGATAATAGTTCTGCTCCTCATCTGACAGGGACGATAGCTTCTCTACGATAAACTCATCAAACTCCACGCCGTGAACCGCCTGGTAATCGCAGGCGCCTTTCCGGACCGCATTTGGACAGGCATATTTGAACCGTGGTTTCCCATGGGTATACCGTCCGCTTTCAGACACCACGTTCAGGCGCTGATGACACAGCGGACAGTAGATGAGGCCAGCCAGCAGCGCGTTGGTCGCCCGGTGCGGCCTGTTGTAGCGGTCAGCGATATCCAGCTTCAGAGTCTGTGCCGTAACCCAGTCCTTGCCTTCAATAAAGCCTTCATGACGGCCGATGGCAATGATCCATTCACTGATATCCTTCTCGCGGACCGTCTTGGAAAACTCCGGGTGAAGAAACGTTGAGTCGTCGCTCTCTTCCCGCATCTCACGAGTACGGTTATACACCGATATTCCGTGAAGGCCGTCGAAATCTGCCTCCTCGCCGTAAACATCGCCGTCATGCTCGATGAAATAACGATATGCGTCCTGATCGGCACTGCAGTAAACAGGATTCGTCACAATGTCCCGTACCGACTGCGTATTAAAGGGCAGGCCGGTCTTTGTCCGATATTCCTCCTCGTTCAATCGTCTGGCTGCTGCATTGTATCCCCTGGTGGAAAGGAACGCCTGAAATACATGCTGCACCAGAGTTTTTTCTTCCGGAATCGTGACGAGATAGGCATATCCATTCTTTTTACTGCCGCTGCCATGTTTCGACCGGTCTACCGAAAATCCTGTCGGCGGAATACCTCCCATCCAGCGACCATCTTTAGCAAGCTCGATCAGGTTGTCGGTGATACGCTCCTTGATGACGTCACGTTCAAACTCTGCGATGATGCCGAGCATCTGGATCATCATCTTGGAGTTGCTATCCTGGGTGTTCAGATTATTGGAACTGATCAGCAGGGCCACATTATGCTTGTTCAGATAGTCGATCATAGTGGTCAGATCCGACATCTTACGGCTGATACGATCCAGCTTATAGCAGACAATAGCACGGATCTTGTTCTGCTCCACATCGCGGATCATTCGCTGAAAATCGGGCCTATCGGCATAGAAACCGCTCTTGCCTTCGTCCTCGTATACCTTAAATTCATAATCAGCCGGGAGCTTCAGATGCAGCCTGGCATATTCCCTGCAGTACTCCTCCTGGTTGGCAATGGAGTCGCCTTTGTGGGTGATCTTTGATTTTCTGGCATAGATCACGACAGCACGATCATCCGGTTGTGTATGATCTGGTTTCTTCAAAATATCGCCTCCTCGGTTTTCTCAAACACACAACCATTATAACAATAGAAAGCAAAAAATGCCAGAGGGAAGAAGCATGCGTTTTGAGGTATAGAAAACCTTATATAAAAAAACAAATACTCCAACACTCTGGCGGGTTAAATCTTTGGGTGAATTTATTCATCCCGTGGGTTGATTTATTGCTTAAAATGTGTTATCATGATCATACCCGAAAGGAAAAAAGGAGGTAAGTCCCATGTTAACGAGTATAGGAAGATTCCTGAAGAAGTTACGGATTGATCGCGGGGAGATATTGAAAGATATGGCCGAAAAACTGGATGTTACGGTTTCTTTCCTGTCCGCGGTCGAAAATGGAAAGAAGCATATGCCTTCGGCATGGAACGGAAAGATTTGCAGACTGTACGATCTAAACGAAGAACAGAGGCGTGAATTCACCACTGCAATAGCGGAAACAGAGGATGCAATAGAGATGAATCTAGTCAGCGCAAATCTTGGAAGACGTGAATTGGCTGTTTCATTCGCACGTCGTTTTAACAACATTGACGATGCACAGGTCGAAGCAATCCGAAAGATCCTTCAGCGAGGTGACAAGAAATGAACTGTTATAAGGCAGATCCTGTATCAAGGGAGAACATTCGGCGGTTTATCAGAGGCCTAAAAAGAAAGGTGGGATTAGAATATGAACTTTATTTTCCGATTCTGCCTTTCGTTGAAAACGTTCTCCCGTTACTAATACCGGACTTTCAGTTTGAAGTCGTGCCTGAAAATGAGATGGGTGGAAAGCACGGAGAAACATATCCAAGCAAGAACATAATGCGAATCCGCGAAGACGTTTATCTTCGCGCTGCTGCCGGAGAAGGACGGGACAGGCTGACAATAGCGCATGAGGTTGGGCATTTATTCATGCATGAGGATGACTCCATAGCGTTGTGTCGGCTGGCCCCTTATGAGCAATTAAAGCCCTTTGAAGATCCCGAATGGCAGGCTGATGCATTTGGCGGTGAGCTTCTGGCTTCTTCTTATCTCATAAAAGGGATGACCGAATTTGAGGTACAAGAAAAATGCGGTGTATCATCATCAGCCGCACATGTTCAGCTGAATACTCTTCGTCGCAAATAATAAGGGAGGTGAGGCCATTGTCTGCATTAACAAAAGCACTGCCTTGATTGTTGGCGCAACCACTGCAGTGCTCTGTTCCGAATATCTCTATTCGTGTTAGCTAATATATTATACAGGAATTCGGGACGTATTTCAAGAGACTGGGTTGATTTTGGCGAATTACCCTTCCTCTATAAAGCATAGTTTAACATGGCTTCCGGATATCTCTATTCGTGTTAGCAACTCATAGGGATTTCGGAAGCTCAACCTCAGGGTAAAATACTCAAGACTCATTACCCTGTTGTATGAGCATAGATGCCAGAATCGGGCATCAGAAAGAATATTCTATGATAAAAGGACTAACAGAATACGACAAGTATAAAGTAGTTCGCCCTATTTTGGGCGATTGTAAGTATGATGCATTTGAAATGCCAGTCATAAGAAAAACCCCCATTGATACCCTTGATTGGGAAAAAATCAAGGTGATTGGTCTTCAAAACGCTTCCGCCAAAACATCGAGCAAGGATACACTTGTGTTGATGTTTAACTATGACAAGCGGCTATTGGCGCTTTGGAATGACCCCTTAAAAAAAATCGCGTTGTTTCAAGGATTTGCCGCAGTAGGAACACCGGACTTCAGTATCTATCCTACAATGAATGTTAACGAAATAAGGCATAACATCTATATGTCAAGGTGGCTCGGTGTTACGTGGCAAAACTACAATTGTCTTACTATACCAACTGTTGGATGGGCGCTGCCGGATACATATGATCTATGCTTCAGTGGGATAGAACACGGTTCCATAGTTATAATATCTACCTTGGGCTGCCAGGACCGTACCGAAGATTTCCTGAACGGCTTCAATGAAATGAAAGTTCGGCTTGATCCACCACTCATCATTGTCTTCGGTGATATGATCGATGGGATGACCGGTACATTTATCAACTTCCGATACACTGATTGCTTCTGCCGGAAAAATCAATATGAGCAGCTGCATTTGGATGGAATTTCTAAAATCTTTACAATAAAGGAGGTTGCATAAATGGGTTCCAGAGGCGCTTTCGTAGATGTTAGCAGCGGGGATTTCTCCTTCAAGGAGGGTGGTCAACACTATAAGTCGATCGGCATATTAAGCAGCAATCCTAATGTAAAGGTTATCGTTCAAGACTCATCAAACGTTAAAGCCCCGGAATTCTCACATACTCCCGGAAGGATCTACGCAGTTGTCAAAGATGGGGCACTTAAACATGTAGCTTATTATGACGAAAACCATAATCAGGCTGTAAGCATAGATCTTGCTCATGCTCACAAAGGTGTTCAACCACATCGACATGTTTACATGAGTCATAACAAGAATGATCCTGGTATTCCGCCAACTTCGGATGAAAAGGAACTGATCAGAAAGATAAAAAAGGAGTTTCATCTAAAATGAGAAAGAATGAATATACTTCACTGGACGATTTCCGTTCACAGTACATAGGTGTCTGGGCGCCATCTGAAGGTCATTGGTTAGGACTTGATTTTTCATACAAAGGAAACGAATACCGGTTTCAAACCGGATCCATGTATGCAGAAGAAGACACGATCTTGCCAAATGGACAGACAGCTGTTTATGGTTTATATCGTAAGAACAAAAACGAGAAAGACTCTCGAGAATACTGTCTTTTGTCAGAATTTGCAACCATAGATGACGTCCTTATAAGTACTTGCATTGAGGGAAGACCCTTTTCAGAAATAATTATGGACGATGATACTGAATTACTGGGACAAGATTAGATTGCCAGGGCATCACACATATATCTGTCTGATGCCCTTTATTCAATCTATTTAGCCAGCCTTCAGATACTCACGAAGATCGATCTGTCGGAGAACAGCGATATCCTGTTTCTGAATATATTTTGTCGCAAGCTTCGCCCGTTTGTCCTGGAATTCCCGCAGGATCTGTTTGCGGTTATTTCCAAAGTGAATCACACACTCCATTTCCTTGTAACGGTTGTCTTTCAGCATGCGGTCACCTCCCCTGCTCCCGGAGATGGCGCTGCACTTTGCTTCTTCCGGCATAGTGTTCCAGGATCTCCGGCGGTATCCGTTCCAACAGGGCGACCGCCTGTTCATAGTCGCGCTGAAGCTGAAAATCCGCCATTCTCTTCAGAACGCTTTCCTGTTTGCTTTCCTTAAGTGCAGCTGTCAGATCCTCATTTTTCCGGACAAGGGCTTCATTCTTTGCAGTCAGATCCTGAAAGGCACCCTTGTACTTCTTCATCTGGGTGCTCATCTTCTCTACATTCGGGATATACTTGTCCAGATACCTGCAAATCTCTTCCGCCTTTGCTTTGGCATTGAACATGCTGACCTGGGAGAGCATCTTATCCAGCTTCTCACGCTGTTTGTTCAACCTTGTCATCTCTTTGAACACCCGAGGCGGGATGTGATCGCGGCCGGTCTCGCTTGCGGTCATCCCGCGTTCCAGATCCGGAAACTTACGAACCATCTGTTCCCAGAAAGCGTCCTGCCACTTGGTCAGCTTCTTCTTGTTCCCGATGATCTCTTTGGCACAGAGCCTGCCGTCCTCCGTCAGTGGGACAAAAGAAAGGTGCATATGAGGCGTTTTCTCGTCCATATGCACCACGGCTGAAACAATCGTATCCGGATTCTGTTTTTGTTTGATAAAGTCCAACGCCGTCTGGAAGAAGGTCCGGATCTCCCCCTGCTTTTTGTCCTTAAAGAACTCCGGGCTGGCCGTCACCAGCATCTCCACAAGTCTTACGCTGTCTGACCGTGTCCGGCATCCGGCTGCAGCGATCTGCTTCTCTGCCTCAGCCCGGTACTTTCCCTGCGGCTCGATCAGATGAAAATTCAGGTGACTCCGGCTGGTGTCCACATCCGGATTGCTTGCGTATCTCTCTTTTGTTCTCTCATTGTGAGCCTCGATCCCGCTGATCTCAGGTCCCTTATATTTCGCAAATCTCATAATCGCATATTGTGCTCCCATATTGTCCTCCCTGCGGTTTCCCACATAATAAAAGTCTTCTTTTTTTGCGTTCGTACGTACATGCGTACATTTGATGAATGGTTAAACATCGTACGCTTGTACGCACGTACACATTTTTTGCGCTGTTTTATAAAAACGGATTATTGTGATCGATGATCTCTACGCCGCGATATCCCCGGCAGCGTTTGCCTTTTCCCCGATAAATGTTATTATCAGGTGTCAGGTGATAAGTCCCTGAATATTGAGAAAGATAGTTGGCAA
>JAFWCK010000142.1 GCA_017536965.1 Lachnospiraceae bacterium
CATGAGGCTGTCGTTAAAGTTCCGAATGAGCCGATCCTGGAAAACGTGCAGAAACTTGCAGCAAAGGGGAAAAAACTGCAGATCAGGATCCCTGTCATCCCGTTGTTTAATCATGATGAAGAAAATATCAGAAAAACGGCAGAATTCTGTACCAAGCTGGGTGATGCAGTCACCATGATCCAGTTACTGCCATATCACAACTTAGGCGTTATGAAGTATCTGCGTATCAGTGATGAACCCGTTGCAGAGGCAACGCCGCCGAGTGATGCATATATGGAGAAGCTGAAAGATATTATGAGTGGATACGGACTGCATGTAACGATTCACTGATAATGCAAAAGAATGAAACAGGAAAAGGGCTCTGATTTACAGAGCCCCTTTTTTATTCTAATGATCTGCGATGGGATCACCAACGTGTTCCAAGTTCCATTGCGGCATTGTATCCGAGTCGGTTGGCTTCATAAATATTCTTCACAGCCAGACAGTCACCAATCTGGTAGAAGAGTGGAGCAGACTGCGCGAATGCAGCAGCCTCTTCCTGACGGCCTTTCATTCCTGCAGCAATGACAATGTGGTCTGCCGGGAAGAAGATCTCGCCATCAGCGTTCTGGCAGGCAACACCATTCTCATCGATCTTCAATGCTTTTGTGGAGGTATGCACCGGCAGTCCGATACGGTCGATCTCAACATTTACACCCATCTCATGTACCATGTTGTCGCCGCAGTTCAGTTTATCTGCCATCTCGACGATCTCAACATCTTTCCCTAAGTTTTTCAGATAGATGCCCAGCTCGATGCCCACAAGACCACCTCCGAGGATCACGGTTTTTCCGTTCAGCTCCTCTGCATGCGTATAAGCATACTCTGCAGCGATGACGTTATCATGATCCACACCAGGAATTGGAGGAATAATAGCTGTAGAGCCAATTGCGGCAATGATCACATCAGGCTTCATCTCTTCTGCCTGCTGTGGAGTCAGTTCTGTGTCAAGAAGGACTTTGATGCCGGCTTCCTTCACACGGCGGATCTGGTTTTCAATATATTCGTGAAGATGAACTTTGAAAGGCACCTTCTCCTCGCAAAGCAGAACGCCGCCAAGCTGACTGGACTTCTCTGCAAGCGTTACCGTGTGACCACGTTTTGCAGCTGTCAGAGCTGCCTGCATACCGGCGATTCCTCCACCGAGTACCAAAACGTCTTTCGGGTGAATTACCTTTAACGGTTCTGTTGTATATTCATGCTCGCGGCCAATCTCAGGATTAATTGCGCAGCAGTACTGACCGGTAGACATTATGTGTGAGAAACAATAGCTGCAGCGGAGACACTTATTGATATCCTTATCATTTCCTGTCCGCGCTTTCAGCGGAAGATCCGGATCGGCGATCAGTCCGCGTGCAACGTTTACAATGTCTGCTTTTCCGCTGGCGATGATCTCTTCCATCAGAGCTGGATCAGAGAGTGCACCTACGGTACCGACTTTACTATATTGAATATGAGGTTTGATGGCAGCAGCGTACTTAACATTGACGCCATCTTCCAGGAACATGCTCGGACACATAACGGTAAATGCTTCATCAAATGTCGCATGCCCTACCGATACGTGAATGATGTCAGGATAGCCATCGATCGATTTTGCAATCTCAATGCCGGTCTCCACGCCGTACCCATCTTTGGAACCCTCGCCTCCGGAAATTCGGATCTCAACAACAAGTCCCGGAACCTGTTCGTGGATACCTTTACAGATCTCCCGGACGATGCGCGCGCGATTCTCCTGACTGCCACCCCATTGATCGGTTCGTGTATTGAAAAACGGATTCAGGAATTCACTCAGAAGCCAGCCATGGCCGCCGTGGATGGTTACCATACCGAAACCGCATAATTTAGCCCATTTTGCATGTGCAATGAAAGCATCGATCGTTGCTGTGATCTGCCCCTCTGTCATTGCCAGGACATGGTAGCCATCATAATCGCCTTCGACCGGTCCATAGATCGGATGTCCAGCTTTTGCAGACTGCTGTGCAAATGCCCCGCTGTGCTGTAATTCAATAGAAGGAACAGCGCCATGACGGCTGATGGCATTCGTATAATAATTGAACCAGGAAATACCGCGATGGTCTCTCAAATTAATCACGTTATCTCCAAAGTTCAGACTGGATACGGGATCCACATTGCGCACTCCCATGCAGGTGGTTGCGGCACCGCCAATTGCTTTTCGTTCGTAATAGACGGTTACTTCCGGGGTAGGAAATTCATCTTTATCCAAGTAGGATGATCCCTGCGGGGACGCAAAGATACGATTCCGAAAAACCGTGCGATTGATGATCAACGGTTCAAAGAGATGCGGAAATTTTAAAACACTCATAATCAGGCTCCTTAATAGATTTATGGAATAATAGTAAAACCTTTTTTCGGACCATGCAACTGCAAATCCCTTCTTGCATAGAATATGCAAAAAGGAAACAATGCCATATATTTTGCAAAACAAAAAATAAGCTGAAAAATAAACAAAAAAATTATTAAAAACCTATTGACATATTAATGATTCGATGTATAATATGCAAAAAATACACATAAATATGTAGCGTTTATGCACGTATTTGCATATTAGAGAGTAGGAGATGAAGAAAATGAAAAAGAAATTATTAGTCCTTTGCAGCGTTTTAATGATTGCAGCTATGGCAGTTGCCCTGACGGCATGCGGCGGAAAATCAGGCGGTGGAGATACTCCTGCACCAGCTGGGTCCGGTGCCGATTCCGGAGAAGCTAAGACTTTAAGTATGGCTACAAATGCAGCATTCCCTCCGTATGAGTATATGGAAGGTAATGAATACGCCGGGATCGATATTGAGATCGCAAAGGCGATTGCAGATTACATGGGAGCGGAGCTGGTGATCAATGACGTGGAATTTGGTTCGATCATCGGTGGTGTCCAGTCCGGAAAATATGATATGGGTATTGCCGGAATGACAGTGACGGAAGAACGTCTGCAGAGTGTTAATTTCTCAGATACTTATTCTACTGGCGTTCAGGTCATTATCGTGAAAGAAGGTTCTACTATCGCTTCTGTAAAAGATCTTGCAGATGCAAAGATCGGTGTGCAGATGGATACGACAGGCGACATCTACTGCTGTGGTGATTTTGGCGATGATCATGTTACTGAATTCAAGACCGGGGCAGATGCCGTTCAGGCACTGATTACCGATAAGGTTGATTGTGTCGTTATTGATAACGAGCCGGCAAAATCATTCGTTGCAGCAAATGAAGGTCTTAAGATTTTAGATACCGCATATACCGTAGAAGACTACGCAATCTGTATTGCAAAAGACAACGAAGATCTTCTGAATACGGTCAATGCAGCATTGAAAGACCTGAAAGCTTCCGGAAAGCTGGATGAGATCATCAGCAAATACATTAACTAATCTTCAATTCATTGTTGCGTTTTCGCTCTGCAGAGCATCCGGGTATGCTCTGCAGAGTTTGTGTATAGCAGTTGTCAATTATAAAAAGAAACGGATGAATAAAAATGGGAGAATGGTTTCAAAAGCTTGCAGATAAGTTTTATCTTTGCTTTATAGACGATGCCAGGTGGACATGGCTGGTAGATGGCTTGAAGAACACGATGATCATTACGGTATTCGCCCTGATCATTGGTGTTATCATAGGCATTATCATTGCAACGGTCCGCTCTACTTACGATAAAAACGGTGAGGCCATGAAGAAAAAGGGCGGTGCCGGCTATGTTGTGTTAAAGATAGCCAATGCAATCTGTAATCTTTACCTTACCGTCATAAGGGGAACACCAGTGGTCGTCCAGCTGATGATCATGTACTTTGTTATTCTGGTTAATGAGCAGAATGGCGT
Source organism: Lachnospiraceae bacterium (assembly GCA_017536965.1). GTDB lineage: Bacteria > Bacillota > Clostridia > Lachnospirales > Lachnospiraceae > RGIG5612. The sequence continues at coordinate 3,862 of JAFWCK010000142.1, forward strand.
CATTGTTGCAATCATCGCATTTGGTATCAACTCAGGTGCTTATGTTGCAGAAATCTTCCGAAGCGGAATCATGTCGATCGATCCGGGACAGTTTGAGGCAGGGCGTTCGCTCGGATTTAATTATATCCAGACGATGATGCATATCGTCATTCCGCAGGCGGTCAAGGTCATCCTCCCGACTTTGTGGAATGAGTTTATCGTCCTCGTAAAAGAAACCTCTGTCGCCGGCTATGTCGGCGTCGTGGATCTTACCAAGGCAGGTGACAGGATCAGGGGAAGGACATTCGAGGCTTTTATGCCGCTTCTTGCTGTCGCAATTGTTTATCTTTGCATTGTCATCATCCTTACACAGATTCTTAAAGTGATCGAAAGGAGGCTGAGGAAGAGTGAACGATAATGTTCTGATCAAAGTCAGAGGACTGAAAAAATATTACAATAACGGCAAAGTGAAAGCCATCGACGGAGTCGACATCGATATTAAAAAAGGAGAAGTGGTCGTTGTTGTCGGTCCTTCGGGCAGCGGTAAATCCACGTTCTTAAGAAGCCTGAATCTTTTGGAGATGCCGACAGAGGGACAGATTTTCTTTGACGGAGAAGACATCAACAGCAAGGATGCGAATATCAATCTGCACAGACAGAAGATGGGAATGGTTTTTCAGCACTTCAATCTTTTCCCTCATAAAACGGTCCTTTCTAATATCACACTTGCGCCGATGAAGTTAAAGAAAATGAAAAAGGGAGAAGCAGAAAAAAAGGCCATGGAGCTTTTAACCATGATCCATCTGCAGGATAAGGCGGGGGAGTATCCGGCGCAGCTTTCCGGCGGACAAAAGCAGCGTGTTGCCATCGCCAGGGCGCTTGCCATGGATCCGGAAGTCATGCTGTTTGATGAACCGACATCCGCACTTGACCCGGAAATGGTCGGGGAAGTTTTGGATATCATGAAAGAGCTTGCAAAAGAAGGAATGACGATGGTCGTCGTTACACATGAGATGGGCTTTGCAAAAGAAGTTGGGTCCAGAGTTATTTTCTTTGATGAAGGAAAGATCAAGGAAGAGAACACGCCTTATGAATTTTTTGCAAATCCGAAAGAACCAAGATTAAAAGATTTCCTTTCCAAAGTTTTAATTTAATGTAAAAAGCAACAGAAGGTTGCGTGCATTTCGCCTGGACCTGGACTACAATAAAAACTGCGAGGAGGAACTGTTATGACTACACAAGAAGTATTACATGAATTAAGAGTAAGACACGGAATGTCACAGGATGATCTGGCAGAGAAGGTGTTTGTTACCAGGCAGGCAGTGTCCCGTTGGGAAAATGGAGAAACCGTACCAAATACAGAAACATTAAAACTATTATCGAATCTGTATAACGTATCTATCAATACGCTGCTGGGATCGCCAAGAAAGCTGATCTGTCAGTGCTGCGGGATGCCGCTTGAAGATTCCATTCTCAGCAGAAATAAAGATGGAAGCCTCAACGAGGATTACTGTCAGTGGTGCTATGCAGACGGAACGTATACGTACCATGACATGGATGATCTGATCGAAGTCTGTGTAAAAAATATGGTAAATGAAAACTTTTCCGAAGAACAGGCGCGCTCCTATATGAAACAGATGCTTCCGACACTCGATTACTGGAAGAGGCAGGATGAGCTTGGTGATGAGGGGGAATTTGATGCTCTGAAAAAACAACTGATCAAAGAGATCAATGATCTTCAGATCGAAGGGATGCCAAAATTAGACAGACTCAATGCTCTGGTAGGACAATTTGTGAATTTAGAATATCAGCTTCCAAGTGGAGTGAATGTAAAATTCCTGAATGACTCCACAACATATCTGGGGAATCAGCTGGAAACAGAAAATGGCGAGGATCGTTGCTTTGGCGTTTTGGCAAACAAAGATTTTATTCTGATCTGCACATATGAAAAAGATGGGGTTAATCCCGAACTTGTTCTATACAAAAAAAGGTGACAGGAGCTGTCACCTTTTTTTATTGCTTTATTTTAAATTTATTCTCCCGCTACAGTCACAATATCTACCGCACCTGCATGTCCCTGTGAGCCAACGATCATTGGTTTGCCCGGAACAAATTCCAGAGCATGATATCCATGCACATGGCCGCAGATGACAGCTTTGATCATATCATTTGTTTTGCACAGTTCAATAAATGCACGGGCGTTTTCATCTTCTGCATCTTCACCAAAATAGAAATAAGGATCCCAGCTGCTCATTTCTTCCTTGCAGTAGGAAGTTGCAAAAGGAGCATGGCAGAGAATGATAATAGGAATGCCTTCGTCACAAAGAGCTTTCAGCGCTGCCAGATCTTCTGCGGAAACCGTCAGGCGGCTGTCATCCACACCAACGATACGGAAACCTTCACATTCCAGAGGTCTGACGCCCATCTCCCAGACGCCAGGCAGGGCAGGGTCTTCATGATTGCCCGGAACACAGAGGAAAGGACCCGGATATTCAGCCATGCGTTTTACCAGATAACGTTCTCCGGCAGGATGCATATTGTCCAGAATATCTCCAGACATCAGAAGTGCTTCCGGCTGAAGTTCTTCTGCCAGTGCCAGTGCCTTTTCAAATGCTTCGAGCATAGGGATCATCTGCGGTTCTCCGTATGGTTCATTATTTTTATCCGCAAAGACCTTTTTATACTTTGCCCAAAGTTCGTGCTGGTAGTCGTACTTCTCCCGTTCTTCCGGTGTGCTCAGTTCGTCCACAACATCGATATGAGAATCTGTGAGATGCATAAAAACATGCTCCCCCTTCACACCCGGGATCACGATACGGTTTTCTTTAAACCAGAAAAATTTGTCATCTTTCATCATGCGTATCATCTCCTTCCTTACTATCTTCTTGGCATATGTTCATGTAAAAATTTCAGTCCATTTAATTCGTTAAGCTGAGTAAAAAACTCCTCTTTGTTTTGTTTTTTATTCATTGAAATACTGACAATTACAATAGGGCCTTCTGCTCCGTTATCCTCCTGGATCACACGATAATTGGAATAGGAAATATCGTTTGAATGGAGCAGACGAAGAAAACCGGCAGGGCTGGTTCCCTGGTCAAATTCAAGATAAAGGTCAAACTGTTTTCTGCTGTGACGAACATTTTTTTCGAAAATCGGAAGAAGCAGCATTGTAATGATGATCAGAGCCACGGTGACAAGTGTTCCTTCCAGAAAGCCAAATCCGATAGCCAAGCCGCAGCAGGTACATGCCCAAAGGCCGGCAGCAGTTGTTAAACCTTCCACCCGGTTTTTGTTTGAAATAAAGATGACACCGGCGCCTAAAAAGCCGATACCGGTGATCATTTGCCCTCCTAATCGGGTAATGTCTATGTTCGTATCTGGAAACATATATACCGCGTACAAAGCAGTCATAGTCGCAAGAGCTGCTCCCAGGCATACCAGGATATGAGTGCGGAGACCAGCCGGTTTGTTTTTGCGCTCCCGGTCATAACCAACCAGAAATCCAACGATTCCTGCGATCAGAAGCCGGACGAGAATAGATACAGCGTTCCAGTCCGAAAACCATTCATTTGCAGCTTGTGCCATAGACCCCCCTTTTACTATAGAAATAAGAAGTAATTATATTTCTCAATTATATGCATTGTTGATAAAAAAGCAATAAAAAAGAGAATGGCGGGAAGTGAGAAATTGACCATACAGAAGGGCTCTTGCTATCAACGAAGAATCATTATATTATTTAATATTGAAAAAATAATTATGGAGGAGAAAACATGAAACTTCGAAGAATCTTTTCAGTTTTGGCAGTTGTATTATGCATTGTTATGATCGCTGCCGGCTGCTCCCAGAAAGACGGCGATAGACAATCGAAGAAGGAGACCTTCCTGGGAGAATTGAGAGAGTTTTTTAATGATAAACTCGTTGTAAAAAGCAGTACAGACATGAAAGAGTTTACCGTTGTTGTAGGAACACAGTATGAGTACGGTAAAACAGGATACCTTGAGATCGGGGATCAGGTGGAAGTTACGTATCATGCTGAAAAATCCGACGCAGTAGCTGATCTCGTAAAGGTCACAAAACACGAGGAGAAAACAGCCTTTTTCTCCGGAGTTTTGTTAGAAATCTACGATAAATATTTCGTCGTGACTGGTACGCAATTAACAGCGGTTATTGAATATGACAGCAAAACAAAGATCCAGGGAAAACTTTCTGCTGGCGATATCGTTGAAGTAGAATATACCGGCAGCATTAGCGAAGATCCGCTCGCCGTCAGGATAACAGTTTTGCAGGAAAATGATGAACCGGAATATTTATATGCGTATGGAATTATTTCGGAAGTGACAGATGCCTATTTTGTCTTGAGTATTGATTCTGCAGATTCGAGTCGTTTTGCATTAGCAAAGGACACTACGATCACAGGCGCAGCCCAAACGATTCAGATCGGCGACAGTGTGAGTGTTACATTTAAAAAACCTGCAGAGGGACAGACGCCGCAGGCATTAGTCGTGGATGTTGTTAAAGCTGCTGAACGGAAAGAAGAGAAGAAATATACAATTAACGGAACCATTGAAACCGTTTCCACAAAGGCATTTACTTTAAAAACTACCACTGCAACGTATGTTTTTGCTTCTACAGACACAACAAAATATACTGGCGTAAAATTTGAAGCGGGTGTTGCCGCAGAAGTAACTTATACAGGCAATCTGGTGAAAGATCCGGTCGCAGTAGCTGTTTACTGTTCAAAACCGACCCCGCCGCCGCAGCCGCCAACAGAGAAGCCAACAGAGAAGCCGACTGAACCGCCGACAGAAAAACCGACAGAGAAGCCGACTGAGCCATCAACCGAAGAACCGACAGAGAAGCCGACTCAACCACCGACAGAGGAACCGACAGAAGAACCAACCGAAGAACCAACCGAAGAACCGACGGAAGAACCAACTGAGGAGCCGACTGAGAAACCGACTGAACCGCCAACAGAAAAACCGACGCCAACAATTCCGGAAGTGCAGGCTGGCGGATTGATCGTCAAATGGGGTGACAAGGTTCGTATTGCAATCGATACCGGAAAAGAAATTGAGCTTACTGTCAGCGATGATATTAAGATCGCTAGCGGATATTTCCCGGCAGAAGGAGACATCATTGAATTCAAGTATCGTCCGACAGAGTCGAAACTGTTAACTATCGACCTGAAGGGAAGAAAGAATGATGTCATTGCCGGCTGGGTCACCGCGTTTGAAGGTGGAAAGTGCAAGATCCTGTTTACGACCGGAGAAGAGAAAGAACTGGTATTTGATGATAATATTGATATCCTGATCGGATATACGCCGAAAAAAGATGACTTTGTCTATTTTAA
>JAFWCK010000143.1 GCA_017536965.1 Lachnospiraceae bacterium
CTGATGATGAACCACATCGGACGGATGCTGCAGCGGCAGATCCTGATACAAGCTTCCGCCCAGTGCAGCGTTGATAAACTGGAGTCCGCGGCAGATTCCAAGGATTGGCTTCTGCTCCTTCATCGCCTCCCGCAGAACGATCAGCTCCATCCGGTCGCGCTTCTCGCAGCAATCCAAAAGCTCGCTCTCCCATAATTCCTCTATCGGCTCCTCACCATAAAGCGGCGGCAGGACATCGTGCCCACCTGTAAACAGGAATCCATCGCACGTGGACATCAGCTGCTTCAAGTCGTTCTCATCATCCGTAAAAGGAAAGATGACCGGAATGCCGCCCTGCTGTGCGATGCCGTCCAGGTATCCTGGCAGCATCCAGAGGCTGTCTTTTTCATCGTCCCACAAAGGCATTACACCAATGATTGGTTTCATTTTTCTCCATCCTTTTCATTAAGAAAACACAAGCGGGGCCATTACTCTTCCTCGCCGCATAGATTATCATTCACTAATCTTATGCCCGCCATTATACCATGCTCACCTGACAGAGGAAACCGCGCGATTGCGGTTGTATGACAAATGAAGCCAAAGTGTCATACGCAATGCGCATGGAGAAGCAGCGCAATCGCGCGGCGTCACGCAAAAAAAGAGACGCTCAAGGCGCCTCTTTTATAATCCGTTTGCTGCTCAGGTACGTCACTAAGAAGTACCCCACATATATCACGATCAGGACCGCGGCCGTCAAGGCCATGGACTGAACCGTATGCTGCACGCCCAGCGCATTGAACAGCATCGCCGAGAACCTGATGCCAAAGACCGAATGCACAATGGCCAGGATCAGCGGGAACAGGAACAGGAGCCCTTGCTGCTTGAAGAGCGATGCATTCAGCGACTTCTCCTCCGCGCCGAGCTGCCGGAGCATGTGGTAGCGGCCGGTGGAATCGATGCTGTCGGACAGCGCCTTCAGCGCCAGGATCGCCGTGCCGGAAATCAGGAACACAAATCCCAGATACAGCCCCAGGAAAGTAACGACCGCGCCAATCCCGACAGCCGAACTGCGAATATCATCCCTTGTATTCATCCGCATAAATGGGAGCATTTCGTTCTCCCGAATTCGTTGTGAAATTTCCTGCAGATGTGCCTCCGCAGCCTGCCGTTCTTTGTCATCGGCAGCCTTGTAATTTCCCAAGACCTGCTCTAAGAAACAATGCGCAGGGTCCGCGACATCCTTGGAAATAATGAACAAACCTGTCTCCTCCTGCGTTGCGGCCAGCCGGGTAAAACCATTAACGACGTTCAGGTATTTTGGATGCAGCGTATGTCCGAAAACCGTGATCTCCTCGCCATTAGACAGAACCAGGTTCCACACCGGCGCAGAAACATCGCCATTGTTAACAATGGCGTATTCATCGGCCGCCAGCTCAATCTTCTCCAGGCCAAACGCATCGGCCACGCGGTTGTAATCCGCATCCGTCATAAGACGCTGGCGCGAACCATAGCCCAGATAAGGGTGCTCTTTGCGGACCTCGTCCACCAGCGATCCAAACGCATCCTCCATCGTAAAATCGGCGGAGTCATAATAATGCACAGTTATGTAATCGCCCAATAACTGGTCCAGGTCCTCCCCTTCTTTTTGAAAGACATCGCCAATTGACATCGCATATATCGCCCTTGCCGCTTCCCTTTCCGCCTCATCCGGAAATTCCTCCGCAAGGTCCTGTTCAACTTCTTCAGACAGCATGTATTTTTCCATATCCACATCCATCGGCGTCAGCTCGCGGATGTTTTTGTTCAGCGAAGTCCGCATCGAAAACGCCGCCGACAGAATAGAAATCGTAAAGAACAGCATCACACAGATGACCGAGATGGAAACCACCATCGTGTTGACCCGGCTGGAAAGCTGCCGGAACGTAAACGTGTTCAGCCCTTTATAATAAGTCTTTTTAAATTTCGAGATGATCGTCAGCAGGAATCCGGAGACCGACCAGAAAACCAGAAACGTACCCACCATGCCCATGAAGATCGGGAGCAGGATCGTCTGGATCTGCACCAGCTTCTCCAACCCGCTCGTCACGTTCCAGTAAGCAAAGGCCAGGATTCCTGCGCCAAGCAGGAAAAACACCACGCAGAGCACCGGATTTTTCATTTTCACTTTTTCTGCGCGGGAGCCTGTCTGCAGAAGATTGATCAGCTTTGCCCGACCGACCATGATCAGATCAAAAATGACCACGACCAGCATGATGATGCCAAAATACAGGATCGTCTTAAAGAACGCGCTGGATGAAAAAGTGAATGCAAAGCGCGTCATGTCGGCTTCGAACAACTGCGCGACCAGCGTGCTCATCAGCTGCGATGCGCCAATCCCGATCAAAAGCCCTGCCGCCAAGGAAAGGATTCCGATGGCGATGCTCTCGATGCTCAAGATCGCCGCAATGGCACCCTTGCGCATGCCCAGGATCATGTACAGCGCGAACTCGCGGTTTCTCCGTTTCATCAGGAACCGGCTGGCGTAAACGATCAGGAAACCCAGCACGAATGCGATGAAGACGGAAAGGCCCGTGATGACTTGGACCATCATCTTCAACGCCTCAGCTGTGCTGTCCGACACCATCAGGAAAGATGTCTGCGCCTCGATCGCATTAAAGATGTAGAAAACCGCAACGCCCAGGACCAGTGTGACAAAATAGATCGCGTAATCCCGGATGCTTTTCCGGATGTTTTTGATTGAAAGTTTAAAGAGCATCGCTTAAGTCACCTCCCAACAGAGTGACAACATCGATGATCTTGTCAAAGAACTCTTTGCGCGTATCGCTGCCGCGAACGATCTCGTGGAACAGCTTGCCGTCTTTCAGGAACAGGATCCGCTTCGCGTAACTTGCTGTAAAGGAATCATGTGTGACCATCAGAATGGTTGCGCCGATGGATTCATTCAAATAGGAAAGACGCTCCAAAAGCATCTTTGCGGATTTAGAGTCCAGCGCACCGGTCGGCTCATCCGCCAGGACCAGTTTTGGATTTGTCACAAGTGCACGCGCTGCTGCCACCCTCTGTTTCTGTCCGCCGGAAAGCTGATATGGATATTTTTGTAATATTTCTGTAATTTCCAGCTGAGCTGCAATGGCCTTGACCCTGCTCTCGATTTCTGCAACCGGAACTTTTTTAATAGAAAGTGAGAGGGCGATGTTTTCGAACGCGGTCAGCGTATCCATCAGGTTGAAGTCCTGGAAGATGAATCCCAGCTCTTCCCTGCGGAACTGATTCAGTGCGCCGCCCTTTAAATGGCTGATGTCTGTGCCGCCGATCAGGATGGTTCCTGCGCTCACGCGGTCGATGGTGCCGATGCAGTTAAGGAGCGTGGTCTTGCCGCTTCCGGATGCTCCCATGATGGCGGTAAATTCTCCTTCTGCCACGGAAAATGAAATATGATCCAGCGCCTTTGTTAAAGAAGATTTACTGCCGTAATATTTCTCAACATTTTGTACGTCTAATATATTCTGCATAATGTCCTCCTTTTGTCTGATGTTGGGTTCATCATACCCACATCAAACATTCCGGTCGCTGTTTCTATGTAACAAAAGGTTACAATTCTGTAATATAAAACTCCGAGTTTGCGTCCCTCTCCCCAGAGAGAGTGCGCCAGTTCTTACCATTTCTTTTCAAAAGCATTACAACTTCCTGAAAAAGTCTATGGTCTGTAATAGTCATTCAATGAAAATGTAATAATAAATTCTGTATACTCTCCCTGCACGGATTGGGCCGAAATACCATGCCCTAGTTTCCGGCAGAGATTCCTTGCAATATAAAGCCCCATACCGGTCGATTTCTCTCTGCGTCTGCCATTCTCTCCGGTAAAGCTCTTCTCAAAGATCCTTGGAAGATCCGCTTCGGATATGCCGATGCCGTTGTCCCGGACATGCAGCTGCACCTGCTGGTCCTTCTCTTCCGCAAACACTTCTAACACGCGCTCCCGGTCTTCTGCCCCATATTTGATGCTGTTGCTGATCAGCTGAGTCAGGACAAACTCCATCCATTTGGAATCGGTCATGACCTGCACATCCAGACCCGAGACCCGGATATCAAACTGATTATCCTGCAGCTCTTCACGCATCCTCGCCGCCACACTGCCAAATATCTTTGCCAGGCTTGCCTGCTTGATCAGAAAGTCCTTTTCTGCAACTTCCGATCTTGTAAAATACAGGATCTGCTCGGTATAAGCGTCCAGTTTCATCAGCTGCTTTTTGATCTGGTCGCTCTCAGCGTCATCGTTCCCAATATCATCGCCATAACTCATGCCATTATTCATGCCATCGTTCCCGCGGTTAAAGTTCTTCAGCAAAAGCGCTGCCACCGGCAGCTTAGCCTCGTGCACCCACATCTCTACATAATCTTTAAAGTCGGTGACGCTCTGCTCCGCCTTGGAAATCTGCTCCGTCATGGATTTCCCCATCTCGTACAAGGTTGCATGCAGGATCTTTCCCTCATAAAAATCCGGCTCGCTGATGATCTCCGCCGCCAGATTCTTCTTATCCAGATCATTCAGGTTTTCTTTCAGCTGCTGATAAAAACCGCGCTTCCGGTTGTAATCCCACAGGAACGCAGCGACCATAAAAATAAGAAACACCGCCATGACCATAATGATCAGAGCGGGTGGCGTATGAAATGCCAATAACAGCAGCAAGATGATCGCGAATGCCACCGCACCGAAGATGATCTCGGTGTGGCGGTCTTTTACATATTTTCCGAATTCCATAAAATGTACCCCTGTTTTTTGCGTGTCTCAACAGCGCCGTCGCAGCCAAGCTCCGCCAGCTTATTGCGCAGCCGGCTAATATTCACGGTCAGCGCATTATCATTCACGTACTCTTCGTTATCCCACAGCGCAGTCATCAGTTCATCGCGGCTGACGATCTGCCCTGCTTTTGCATACAGCACTTCAAAAATGATCATTTCATTTTTGGTCAGGACGATCTCTTTTTCTCCATTTGAGATGATGCCTTTGGCCGGATGCACAGACAATCCGCCCCAGGACAGCACGTTCCCGGTCAGATTCATCCGCCTGAAAACAGCCGCGATCCGAAGCAGCAGGATGGTCGGATTATACGGCTTAGTGATATAGTCGTCCGCGCCGTAACTCATCGAAAGGACTTCGTCTGTTTCCGATGTCCGGCTGGTGAGCATGATCACCGGCGTCTGCTTCTCTTTCCGAAAACGTCTCAGAAGTTCTTCCCCGTTGATGCCCGGCAGATTGATGTCCAGAAGGATCAGATCTGCTTCCGATTTCATGATCTCTGCTGCCAGATTCTCATAGTCTTCGGTTTCCACAACCGCATACCCTTCGCCTTCCAAAAGGATGCGCAGCTCGCGGCGCAGCGCAGCATCATCTTCGATAATCTGTATTTTCTTCAATTATTTATCCTCTCCCCAGATTTCTTTTGCCTGGCGAAACACAGCCCAGCCTTTCGGCCAGCCAACATACATGGTTGCGTGCGTGATGATGGCCGCAATTTCTTCCTTGGTCACGCCGTGCGCTTTTGCATTCTGCAGATGATAGCCAAGCGAAGAATCCGTGATGCCTGATGCCATCAGGGCAACCACGGTAACGATGCATTTGGTCTTTACATCGATCGCTTCCTCATTCCACACCTCACCAAACAGCACATCGTCATTCAGATGTGCAAACATCGGTGCAAATTCTCCTAATTGATCTCTTCCTGCTGTCTGTACGATTTTTTCGCTCATGATCTAGCCCTCCTGATTGTTCGGTCTTCGTTTATTCATTATTTATCAATATATTTGTAATTCTATCATTTAACATTTAATAATTACATCGTTTGCCATTATATCTAAATATTAAGTAAAAATGTGGATTATTACAAAATTGTAATGGAACGCACGCAGATCATGTTACGGAAAAAACGAAAATGTTACAAAAGAAAAACATGCCCGTCCTATTTAGATGTAGTATAATTGTAACAACTTTTATTATCAGGGACCGAAAGAAAGGATAAATCATGGAAAGACGAGACAATGCTGCTGCATTATTAAAAGAGCTGCATCATTGCGCACAGGCAGTCCTTTGCGCTTATGCAGATGAATTAGATGTTTCAGAAGAAACTATGAAAAGATTCGCTGCTTCGTTCGGTGGTGGCATGGCCACAATGGAAGGAAACTGCGGCGCCCTTATCGGTGCAGCCATGGTGCTTGGCCTGAAAAAGTATCAAGGCAAACGTATTCACAACGAGACCGCCCAGTTATACAGATTATTTGAACAAAAATGCGGAGCTACAGTCTGCAAAGAATTAAAAGGTGTTGACACGGGCAAGGTCCTCTGCTCCTGCGAAGAGTGTGTCCAGAACGCTGTCGATGCATTAGAAGAAGTCCTGAACGGTCAATCATCCATTCCAAACGAACCAGAAGACGAACAATAAGGTTTATCCATTATTATTTAAAATGCGCCGATGCAACTGCCTCGGCGCACTTTTTTATCTACGATTCATTCACGATCTTGCCACTCATGTGCTCCGGCACGAGCGCAAACATCAATGTGCCCGGTCCGGAGCGCTCGATTTCTGTCTTAATATAGTTATCATCATCCGTAAATTTCCGGCTCAGTTTTTCTGCCATGCGGTTGATGATTTCCTGATCTTCAATAAACTCAATCCGTCCAAACACAATAACGGACTTGATATTCAGCGCCCACTCGCCTTCTTTTCGGAACCCGCTGTCATACACACAGAAGGAAGCCTTATCATGCCGGCGCATGGCATCGGTCCGATGCCCTTTCTTTCCGCTGTGAAAATAGAGTTTCCCATCCTCTTCGCAATAATAATGATTGAGAGGCATGCCATAAGGATAATCCCCATCCCCAAGAACAGATAACACGCCTCGAAGCTCTTCTTTCAATACTCGGATGCATTCCTCCTGCGGCAGCTGCTGCTTATATCTCATCATTTCTCTGAATTCCATTATTTCCATTCTCCTCTGATCTCCAACAACTCACTCGTGCCCGGCATCATTCATATTCCTGCCGTCATACACCTACTGATTCATCACCCACGCAAATGCCTTTGCGGTCCGGATATCCGCATCCTTAAAATGATTTCCCTGATTCCACTCCAGCGTACAGCGGACACCCTGCGACTCCAGCCAACTATGTGCTTCCCGTATCTTCTCGCCAACGGTCGCCATCACGGCATTACGCGTCTTCTCCTCTTTATCCCCCAGGCTCAGATAAACACGCCCGCTGCGGATGTCATGCGCCTTCATATAATCCACGAACCCCGGGAACCAGATTGATGGCGATGCCGCCGCAACGCCTTTAAAAATTTCCGTCTGATAAGAAGCCCACAATGCAAACAGCGCGGCGAGCGAATATCCCCCGATATAATAATCTTTCTTTGCATCCTGACAGTACTGCACTACTTCTGCCAGCGTCTTTTCCGCTCCCTCGCCGAAGTCTTCTTTTCCGAAGACAGCCGGCGCCTTCCACGGCGAAAGATCGCGATTCCAGTCATGTACCTGAAAGGCGATCAGGCGAAAGTCCTTTTGCGTCCTTTCGCCGATCGCCTTCACTTCGTTTTCGATAAACTCCAGGTCATGATCATCCACCATCTGGATCAGGACGCGGCGAGATGCCGTATTCCCGTATTCATACACCTTCATTGATCATCTCCAAAATCCTGGTAGTCGTTCCCTTTAATTGGTATCCGTGACAGAACTTGCCAGGTTTACAAGTTCAGCAGACTTGACTGTCAATGTCTTGATCGCCGCTTCCGCATCCATTTCTTCGGTCACGGTGACAGGTTCCTCAAAAGTGAAACGGTACTGGAACGGTCCATATTCCAAAAAGAAGCATCCGCCTTCTTCAAAATAGCTCACGTTCTTCCAGCCTTCATCCAGAACTTCCTGACCGCTCTTTCCGACCAGCTTGTCCAACTCCTCCTGCGGAATGATCTGTTCGCTCAAGTTGGTCAGTTCTGCGATTTCAACCGGTGCTACCAGTTCATCAAATTTCTTGTCGCGGTCCGGATCTTCCCAGCTTAATTCATTCAGCTTTGCATTAATATCTTCCGGCAGGTTTGCCACTGCGCGGTAGTATACGCCTTTATCAGTGACGACCAAGACCAGTTTTTCGTCACTGTAAGCATATCCATACAGCTCAAACTGCTTCAGGTCCCCGATCGTCTTAACGGATTCCATTTTGCCATCTATGCTGCTTCCTCCGCTTTCGCCTTTTCCTCCGCTCCTGCCGCATCCGGCTATGACGGAAAGTGCCAATACCAAAACAATGATAATTCCTGCAAGTCTCTTCATTTCTGTCCTCCGTTTTATTCTTTTTCTGCTATATCAGCCACAGCCTGCCGTGCCCACGTCAGACACCGGGAATGACTGTTGCCGTTCCAAAGCAGCGGATAGTCTACGCCATACAGCCCGCCGGCCACATTTCCGATCGCGTACAATCCCGGGATCGGCTTGTTGTCCTTATCCAGCACGTGCATATGCGTGTCGGTCAAAAGGCCTCCGAAAACGGTCAGCAGCGCCGGGCCCCATTTCAGTGCGTAATACGGCGGCTTTGTAATACTGGTCAAAAGCTCGCTCCGCTTGCCATAATCGACGTCATCGCCCATCTCGTATAACTCGTTGTATCTATCTACCGTCGCCTTCAGCTGCTTGGCCGGAACTTCCATCTGCTCAGCCAGTTCCTCTATCGTGTCCGCCTTAAAGCAAAGCCCGCGCTCCACGTATTTTTCGATTTCCTTGTCGATACCGATGTCATCGCTCCACTTGTATCCATAATCAACGATCAGCGGATCGGTAAACTGGCCGCCCGTGATTTCGATGCGCTCGCCAAGCTCTTTAAACCATTTGCTGTCAAACACGGTATAGGCAAAGTCTCCTTCCGGCTGCATCAGGCAGCGGATGGCTTTGGCCTGTGCCCATGTATCTTCATTCATGAACCGCTTGCCCTGTCTGTTTACAAACAGGAAGAAAAAGACATACATCGCGTAGCCGACCAGATGCAGCGACAATGCCCATGAAGGCGTATCAAACTGGCCGCCAACCCAGTAGCCCATGCGGTGTCCGTCGCCGGTATTCAGGCCTTTCTTTTTGCCCGGGTTATCCGGATCCGGCACCTGTGGGATATAGAAATTGATCTTCGGGACCAGCCCCCACGGACTGAACGTCTTTAACATATCCTTGTTGGAGCCGATGTCTCCGGTCGCCAGGATCACGGCCTTTGTTCCGCAGTAACGGCGGTATTTTCCGTCTTCGCTCAACGCAATGCAGGACACCACCCGGCCGGTATCATCCTTTTCCAGATATTGCGCTCTCGTCTGGCGGATGATCTGATTGCCCTCACCCTGCAGACAGCGTTCCTGCAGGACTTCGCACATTAAGATGGCGCCCCTGCCTTTATACTTGTTGACGCCCTTTTTCTGGACGATGTAATGGGTTCCCGGATATTCCGTGAAGTCCGGGCCCCTGTACTGGCCGCCGAACAGTCTGAGCTCTAAGGCATCTCCTCCGAGATCCATCAGCCACTGCACCGCGTCCGAGCAGTTATTCAAATACAGCCAAAGCAGATCCTCGTTGACACGGCTGCCGCTGATGCGCATCCAGTCACGGGCAAACTGCTTTTTATCCACTGTTACTCCCAGCTTACGCATGACTGGCGAGTCTACACAGGCAATATGTGCCCCCCTGGCCACGATACCATTGTGCTTTTCCAGTACGATGCATTTTAACCCCAGATCCGTACATCTGGCTCCCGCTGCCAGGCCGGAAATGCCTCCGCCGATGATTAAGACCTCTGTCTCCACCGTCTCAGCGATCTGATCCTCCGGAATGGCATCAGGTCTTACAGCCCATGCGCAATCGTCATACATTCCGCGCGTTGTTTCTTCGTTTCCCATGTTCATACCCTCTCTAAACTATCCTATTCCTACAATTTCTCCTATCTGCCAGACATGTCATACACCCCAATCGTGGCAGATCTTTAGTCAGTTTCAGAATATCATTCGGGGGTATTTTTTGCAATGATTGCTTGTCTCTCCCTATTCTTTTGCTTATAATAATTTTGACTTATGTTAGTAATATTTGTAATAAGGAGTTAATAATTATGTATTGCTACGCAGGAAAATTATTATTCGTCGATCTTACTACCGGCGAAATAGAAGTGCGTCCTTTGCCGGAGGAATATGCACGTGATTATCTGGGCGGCCCTGGCCTTGGTGCCCGCATTCTTTATGATGAAATGCCAGCGCATGTTGGTGTGTTCGATCCGGAAAGTGTGGTCGGATGGGTCTGCGGCGCGCTGAATGACTCCAGCGGTTTTATGACCTGCCGCTATACAGTCGTTAGCAAATCACCAGTCACCAACGGCTGGAACGATGCCAACTCCGGCGGTACCTTTGGTCCTGCCCTCCGCAGAGCTGGCTTTGACGGGGTCTTCTTCCGCGGCATTTCTCCAAAACCGGTTTACCTTTATATCGATAACGGCAAAGCCGAGCTTCGCGATGCATCCGCTTATTGGGGAAAGACAACAACATCCGAACTAGAAGACGCTCTGGCAAAAGAGCTTGGCAAGAAGGTCGCTGTTTCCAGCATCGGCCGTGCCGGTGAACAGAAAAAATATACTGCTGCTGTCATGAATGACAGGCACCGTGCCTGCGGACGCGGCGGCACCGGTGCTGTGGTTGGTTCCAAGCTGCTCAAAGCGGTTGTTGTCGCTGCACAGGGCGGCAAAACGGAGATTGCGCATCGTGATCAGATGTTAGCGGCCAACAAGAAAATGCTGGAATGGCATAAGGGACCAGTTGCTCCGGTTCACGAGATGTTTGATAAATGGGGAACTGGCGCAGCCTATGAATCCTCTGTTTTAAGCGGCGATGCCAGTGTAAAGAACTGGGCCGGTTCTTATCTGGATCTGAATGAAGATAAGATCAACAACCTGACCAGCGAGGCTATGGATAAACTTTATCGCGTGAAGAAGTTTGCCTGCTTCGGATGTCCGGTCGGGTGCGGCGCAGTCTACCACTTAAAAGCAGAAGGCTATGATATCGAAGACACCGGTCGTTCCGAGTACGAGACCTCCGGCGGTTTTGGCAGCATGGTCGGATGCGAGGATCCTTTAACGGTCAACCTCTGCAGCACCTGGTGCAACGAATATGGTCTGGATACCATTGCTGTCAGCGGCACCGTGGCATGGGCGATGGAATGCTATGAAGCCGGCGTTTTCAGCAAAGAAGATCTGGATGGCATCGAGCTGACCTGGGGAAATCACATGGCAGTACGTGCGATCACTGAAAAGATCTGCAAGTGCGAAGGCATCGGCGCCATCCTGGCAAACGGTTCCCGCGATGCATGCGCCGTTCTTGGAAAGGGCGAAGAGCATCTGGTCACGGCGAATGGCATCGAGCTTCCGCAGCATGACTCCCGTCTGGCTCCGCCTCTGGCACGTACTTTTAAATATGATCCGACACCGGGACGCCACGTCAAGGGCGGTGTTGGTCCTCTTTCCGGCGGACAGCCACCGGAGTACAAAAATAATCCGGACGCGTTTGCCGATGATGATGTAACTGGTGTTGCTATGGCCGAGATCCGCAACAACGGCGGCTTCTGTCTGTTCACTGACTGGGCTATGTACCCGGGCGGCCTGGAGGAATTCCTGAATGCCGGAACCGGCTTTGACATGACTCCGGATGATTACCGCAATGTCGGTCTTCGCAGTTTCATGATCCGTCATGCGTTCAACCTGCGCGAAGGGTTCCGCCGCAAAGATGCGCATCTCTCCGACCGTATGGTAGGTATCCCGCCACTGAAGGAAGGCCCTCTGGCAGGCGTCACCGTTGATGTCGAAAAGATGGCTGACAACTTCTACGACCGTATGGGATGTGACCGTGATGGTGTTCCGTCCCGCGAGGAGCTGGAAAAGCTTGGCGGCATGGACGTGGTCATCAAGGACCTTTATGGAGAGTAATTATGATCATTAAACTCAAAACGGTCTGCCCGGAAATTATCGGGCGGCTTCCAAATGGTGAATACAATGTCACAGATGGCTCCTCTGCTCAAAAGGCGCTCGCCCTCGCTTTGGAAAGCAAGGGAATGCCGGTGCCGGAAGAAGAAAAGCTGGCCAAGCTGATGTATGTCATCAACAGCCATTCGTCCAAAGGGGATGTCATCCTGCAGGACGGCGACCAGTTGATGGTCCTGCGCCCTGTCATCGGCGGCTGACGACACTGTTTATAATTCAAAATCAACTGGTGCACCTCTCCGTGCACCAGTTTTTTCATAGACTCTTTCTCTTTTTTCAACGAGTGTGCAAGCATTGCCACTGCCGTTGAAAAATCAAAAAAGGACACCCCAAAAGTGTCCTTTTTCTTATCCATCTCCTGAGAATTACTGAAATCTCCAGATAACATCTGAAATTATCTGATAATATCTGAAATCTCCAGCTTATCCCTGAAACTTTAGAACATCGTATTCGGATTTTCCGATTCTGCCGGAACTTCCTGAATGACATCCCAGTGCTCATCGATCAGTCCGTCCTCGTTCAGGCGGAAGATCTCAATGATGGCACGGCCGCGCGTGTTGAGCTGGCGCAGCGAATGCACATGCAGGATGACATAATCGCCCTCTGCAAAGCTGCGGATGATCTCGCTGTGCGCCTGCGGTGCTTCTCTCTTTAAAAACTCAATGAATTCGCAAAGGCCTTCCGGATAATCTTTGACCAGTGGATTGTGCTGTTTATAACGCGGCCCAATATATTTTTTTGCCTTTTCAAAATCTTTCTGGTTGATGATCACATCGTAAAACTCTGCGACAAACTGTTTATTTCTCTCTAATCTCTCGTCCATTTTTTCTCCTTTATTGGAAAAACTCCTTTATCAGGAAAACTCGTTTATCAAAACTCTGCGGCATCCATCCACACTCACTCCTTCGGCGGGAAGCCGTGGATCATATAACCGAACATCAATGTCAGCGGCATTTCTGCGGTATAGGTACGTTTGTGGTCGACCAGCGTCTCCGGACACGGGAACGGATAGTCCATTGCTTTCAGAACATCGCTGACCATCACGCCTGTGCCGTTCATCTCGTCTGCATGAAGCAGCATGTAGACCATTGCTGCGCCGGATGCTTCCGGAGTGACCATGCCTTCAAAACCAGGCATCCGCATCTTCTTCATCTCTTCGGTCACGACCTTCACAGAGTTCGGACGGACCGGACCTACGCCTGCAGGCTGGAAGCAGAAAGCATTGACGCCAGTGCCTCTTAACTCGTTGGAAAGGCTCATGCACTCAGATGTTGCTGCTGCCTTTGCTGCCGTATAAACGCTGCCTCCCAGCATGCCCGGAATATAGTGGAACTGCGTTGTGGAGAATGTGATCGCACCATGACCGCGTTTGACCATATCCGGTACAAATGCATGTGCGGTCAGCATAAATGCGCGGGCGGAGATGCCGTACGCGCGGTCCAGATCCTCAACCGGCGATTCCAGAATAGAATAGTTCAGCGACATATCCATCGCATTGTTGATCAGAATGTCTACTTTGCCAAATGCTGCATAGGCTTCTTCTTTCAGTCTGGCGATGTCATCGGCATTGGATACATCGGCCTGTACAAAGATGGCCGTGCCCTCGCCGTTATCTGCATTGATCTCATCAGCAACAGCCTTGCCGCGCTCTGCGCCACGGCCGACGATCACTACTTTGCCGCCTGCCCAGGCGATGGCCTGTGCGAATCCCTTACCAACGTTGCTGGTCGATCCGGTGATGACGGCAACTTCACCATCCAGACAGCCTTTTTTCAGACATGTATTGGAAATATCAAACATCTTTTTCCTCCTTAAATACCTTCTCTATTTTGGCAGGCTGCTTCCAGCTGCCAGCAATCAGATTATACTTCCGATCACAGGCTTTTTGCAAACTCCCTGATCTCGTTCATTTTTGCTTCGGATTTATTTTCCTCGCCGTGGGCGGTGATGATGCCGGCGATGTCGATCTTGCTGAATCCCATCATGGCTTTAAACTGCGCGATGGCTCCGTCATAAACATTTGGCGAACCGGAGCTTAAAAGCAGCGCGCACTTCTGTGCCTTGAGCGGTTTCCAGATGCAGTACATACGCTGGATCGCTGCCTGCATCTGCGCAGTCATCGTGAAATAATAGATTGGCGATGCAAAGACGATGATGTCAGCCTCTTTATATGCCGGCATGATCTTTTCCAGATCATCCTTCTGGATGCAGTTGCCTTCGCCTTTGTCGTGGCAGTAGCCGCAGCCCAGGCATCCGTTGATCTTCATTCTGCCGACATGGTATACTTCCACCTCATGGCCGGCTGCCTGCGCACCCTCGCAGAATGCCTGCACCATGGCATCTGTGTTCTCTTTTCTTGGACTTCCATTCAATACAGCAATTTTCATTTTTCCCCTTCTTTCCTGTTATTATTTCTTACTTTATTCTGTCTTTGACAGTATTGTTAACTTTATCTCCCAGCCTTTGTCAATGTTGCGCCTGTAATTTTCTTCAGATAGAACGGTCTCTTTGGCGGCTGTTCAAACTGCATCGGCGCCTGGATGCCGCCGTAGCCTCCCATGCTGGACATGCCCATCGTCTGTCCCTGCAAAGGACCAGCTACCATGATCGCCAGGCGGTTGGTATCGAATACCGGAATTGTTCCACCGCTCTTGCAGTCATCCTCGGAAAGTCCCGGGATGCTGCCCTTCTTTGCGACCTCCAGCACGCTTGCCTTTATTTCATCCGTCAGATCATCCCACGGGAAGCGGTGATAATCGCCGATATATCTGGCCAGCGATTCCCTGGTGAAGCCTTTTTCTGCCAGCTCTCTGGCCTGTCCCGGATAAAGGACCAATATATAATTGCGATGACTGATCAGGCGGAAGGCATCCACGCCTCTTCCCATCCGATGCGGATTCTGCGCTCTTTTCACTGCTGCTTCCAGGTCCGATGGCTCCGCACCGATCGCTCTTTCTGCCAGACGGTCCAGATCGGCTTTCCAGCCATAGGTC
>JAFWCK010000144.1 GCA_017536965.1 Lachnospiraceae bacterium
CCGGGAGAAAAACCTGGTCGTCATCAAGCCGTCCGGCGTTTCTTATGAGGAAATGAAGCCGGAAGACATGGTAGTTGTGGATCTGGATGGTAATGTGGTCGAAGGAAATCTCCGCCCGTCCAGTGATACCATGACACACCTGGAATTATATAAGGCTTTTCCGGAAATCGGAGGCATTGTGCATACACATTCACGCTGGGCGACCAGTTTTGCACAGGCGGGCATTCCGCTTAAGGCATTTGGCACTACGCATGCGGATACCTTTTTCGGGGATGTTCCGATCACCCGGATGCTGACGCCGGAGGAAATCAACGGAGCATATGAAAAAGAGACCGGAACGGTGATCGTGGAATGCCTGGAAGGGAAGGACCCAATGGCAGCGCCGGCAGTTCTGGTACAGAGCCACGGTCCGTTCACCTGGGGAAAGGATGGGAAAGAGGCTGTTCACAACGCTGTTGTGCTGGAAGAGGTTGCATTTATGGCCTATCATGCTCTGCAGCTGAATCCTTCTGTCGAACGGATCCCGCAGACGATCCTGGACAAACATTACTATCGGAAGCATGGTGAAAATGCTTATTACGGACAGGAAAAATAACCCCAAAATCTATATCTTGTGGTAGATAGAAAAAACTGTGATACAAAAAATCACAGTTTTTTTGTGCATAATGAAAAACGGGGTTGGAAGTTATTCACAAATGCTAATGAAAAAAATGCTTTTCATTTTGTGAATAATGTATTATTATTAAGCAATAACAAACAAAAATTGTTCTCAATTCGTGTGCAAAATGTCAAAAACACAAAAAAACAACATCGTGTGGTTTCACAGAATAACCACAGAATCGACATAAACGGGGGATAAAATGATTTCCAATCAATTGCTGCAAAAGACGGTGGACGAGATCAAATCCATCGTTAACGAGGATCTGGCTGTTTTTGAACCGGATGGGAAGGTTGCAGTAAGGACATTCCGGGACAAAGAGATCGATAGCAAGAAGATCGCGGACTTTGCGTCTTCTTCCAGGGAGTATAAAGAGATCTCGGATTTCCAACTGCTTAAGATCAAAGATGATTCCCAGCTGGAGTATATTCTGGCAGTACGGGGGAGTTCTTCCAGCACGGAACTGATCGGCCGGATGGCAAAGTATCAGATTGAGACTATGATCGCAGCATACAGGGAGAAGTTTGATAAAGATAATTTTATCAAATCCCTTCTGCTGGATAACCTGATGCTGGTAGATATTTTTGAACGGTCGAAAAAGCTGCATGTGGAGCTGGAAGCAAGACGTGTCGCTTTCCTCGTGGAACTGCAGAATAAAAACCAGGATGATGCGATCGGTACTCTGAAGATGATGTTTACCGATGCAACGGACTTTGTGACAGCGCTGGATAAAAAAACCATCGTTGTTGTGAAGCAGCTGGACAAAAAAGTAGGAGAAGAAGAACTGGCTGCGCTGGCACGTAAAATGCACAGCGCGATAAAAAGTGATATCTCAGATGATGCGATCATTGCCTTCGGCACGATCGTGGATGATCTGAAAGATGTTTCCAAATCCTTTAAAGAAGCCAAAATGGCGCAGGAAGTCGGAAAGATCTTCTTTACAGACCGAAAAGTGAATTCTTATAACAGACTTGGGATCGGGCGGCTGATCTATCAGCTTCCGATGCCATTGTGTAAGTTATTTATCAATGAGATCTTTAAGGATGTTTCTCTTGCGGATTTTGATGACGAAACGATCGAGACCATTAACAAGTTTTTCGAGAATTCCCTGAATGTATCGGAAACATCCCGTCAGTTATTCATTCACCGTAATACGCTGGTCTACCGGCTGGATAAGATCCAGAAGATCACCGGGTTGGACCTGAGAGTTTTTGATGATGCCATCACCTTTAAGATTGCCTTGATGGTATCGAATTACATGCAGTATGTGGAAGGTCTGGACTTTAAATAGAATAAAGAAGTTTCGGATTGGACATAGACGGAGGAATATATGATAAGACTGGAAAATGTCACAAAGACCTATGACGACAACAAAACGCACGCCTTAGATCATGTGAATATCAATATCAAAAAAGGAGAGTTTGTCTTTATTGTTGGTGATTCCGGTGCGGGCAAGAGTACCTTATTCAAATTATTGATCAAGGAACTGCAGCCGACATCCGGTGATATTTACGTAAACGGCAAATGTATCACACGTTTAAGACGGCGCAAGATTCCAATGCTTCGTAGAGACATCGGAGTGGTGTTCCAGGATTTCCGTCTGTTAAAAGACCGAAATGTATATGAGAATATCGCATTTGCACAAAGAGCGATTTCCGCTCCGCCTTCACAGATCAAGAAGAACGTTGCAGAAGTGCTGACATTGGCCGGTATTTCTGAAAAATACCGTTCGTTCCCGGATCAGCTTTCGGGCGGTGAGCAGCAGAGAGTGGCACTTGCAAGGGCATTGGTAAACAAACCGAAGATCCTTTTGGCTGATGAGCCGACAGGAAACCTGGATCCAGGCAACTCCCAGATCATTATGGATATCCTGGAGGAGGTCAATCGGAGAGGAACGACTGTCGTGGTCGTTACCCATAACCATGAGATCGTGCGGCAAATGAATAAACGAGTGATCAACTTGAAAAACGGCATTGTCGTCAATGATATCAGAGAAGGAGGACTGGCAAGTGAAAGGTAATTCATTCTTCTATTGTCTGGGTCAGGGCTTTGTCGGCATCAAGAGAAATAAGGTTTTTTTCCTGGCATCTGTGGCCACGATCGCTGCATGCGTATTTATGGTTGGTCTGCTTATGGCAGTGATCCTGAATGTGAACTATGTTATTAAAGAAGCGCAGGATTCGGTCTGTATCACAGTCTTCTTTGAACCGGAGACATCAGAAGCAGATATACAGGATCTTGGAAAGAGGATCACGGACTGGGAAGAGGTCTCCCATGTGGAGTACACCTCCCCAGAAGATGCCTGGGAGAAATTTAAACAGGAATATTTTAAAAATGAACCGGAGCTTGCAGATGGATTTGCAAATGATAATCCTTTGGCGACATCAGCTTCTTATACAGTATATCTGACAGATATTACTTATCAGCAGAAAGTGGCGGAGCGCTTGGAAGCAATGACTGGGATCCGGCAGGTTAACAAATCAGAGGTGACAGCAAGCGCCTTATCAGATTTCGGTAAGATTGCTGGTATTGCCTCTCTTGCCATTATTATTGTATTGCTCGCAGTCTCCATCTTCCTGATCAGTAATACGATCACTACTGGTATTACTGTCCGGGCAGAGGAAATACGAGTTATGAAATATGTCGGTGCGACAGACTTTTTTGTCAAATCACCGTTCGTGTTCGAAGGTATCATCATTGGCCTGATCGGCGCGATCCTTCCGCTGATCGTCCTGTTCTTTGTATACAGGTCTGCGATCAATTATGTGGTTGAACAGCTGCACACTTTCTCGAGCGCGTTCTCCCTGCTGCCAATGAAAGATGTCTTTTACCTGCTGGTCCCTGTGGCACTCATTCTCGGAGCCGGCATCGGTTTTATCGGCAGTATGATCGCAACGAATAAATACATCAAAGTTTGAGAGGGAGCAGCGTTTTTACGCGAAAAGGAATGGACGATTTTAACAGACAATTTAGTGAACAGCAGTCCTTTGACATGCATGAAATATCTCCGAACAAACCGCAGAAAACAAAGTCCCGGTTTGGGGTTGGGTTTGTAGTTGGAATTGCCGTAGGTATTGCCATAGCCATGGCAGGTCTCGTGGTTTATGGTCTCATCACCTATAAGAGGGTGATGGAGATCACATCCGGACAAACGGCATATTCATATGATTCCTATGAAGATAAGGTTAATTCCATTCTGCAGTATTTGGGCGCCTACTATGACGGCGAGATCGACGAACAGACTGTTGAGGATAGTATTGCTTCGGGTGTTTTAAATGGTATTGGCGACCGTTATGCAAAATATTGCAGCAAGGAAGAATTCCAAAGGATGATGGAGGATTCCAGCGGTGAGTACAGCGGAGTTGGAATCAGTGTCATATTGGATGAGGATGGACGGATCGTCGTTTACAAGGTCTTCCCGGGAACACCGGCAGAAGCAGCAGGCGTCCATGCGATGGATGTCATCGTAGAAGCTAATGGCGTTCGGGATTTCGAAGATCTGGATTCCCTGGTAGCTATTGTTCGAGGAGAAGAAGGAACTACGGTTGATATCACATTTGCCCGCGGGGAAGAAGAGTTTAAGGCCACTCTTGAGCGGAAGACGATCATTACACCGTCTGTAGAGATCAGGATGCTGGATAACAACATTGGTTATCTCTCTATCTCCAGTTTTGATAAAGCGACAGTCAGTCAGTTTAACGATGCGTTAAAAGCATTGGAAGATCAGGGCATGGAAGCACTGATCATTGATGTCCGCGACAATCCTGGCGGCGACTACGATGCTGTTGTTGCGATGGCAGACCGGGTCCTTCCGGCAGGAACCATCATAACGACACGAAATAAAGAAGGTATCGTAAAAGAAGAAACATCGGATGAAGAACATCAAGTGACAGTTCCGATGGCAGTTTTGATCAATGCCAATACAGCATCTGCTGCAGAGTTGTTCTCCGGGGCGATCCAGGATTATCACCTGGGTTATATTGTCGGACAAACCAGTTACGGAAAAGGTGTGGTGCAGAGCATCTTTCGTCTGAATGATGGATCCGGCATGAAGTTTACAACAGAGACATATTATACGCCATCCGGCCGTTGTGTGGACGGTGAAGGTGTGATTCCGGATTATCCGGTAGAAATCTCAGAAGAAGCATATGAGGATGGCGTCATAACAGACGAAGAAGATCTACAGCTTCAGAAAGCAATCGAGTTATTGAGCGGAACGCAGGAATAATAAACGTTGAGAACTCTTGAGAGTTCTCTTGATCGCTCAAAGCCGCTGGGCTCCCTCGCCCTTCGGGCGGGGGCAGGAGAGGAGCATTCTATGAAGAAATTAAAAAATGCAGTAAAAATCGGAATCGTGATAGCCATTCTGGCTGTTCTGCTATGTGGAAGCGTTTATGCGGATGATATTTACGATGCAAAACAGCGGCAGCAGGAACTGGAACAGGAATTGGCTGACAGCCAATCCAAACTGGATGAGCTTCGTGCTCTCGTGGCAAACGCACAGCAGGAAGTAGCGCAGATTGATGGACAGATTGCAGAAGTAGAGCAGATCATTACCGATTATCAGACGCAGTCTGATCAAAAGCAGAGCGAGATCGAGGAACTGCAGAAGCAGATCGAGCAGAAACAGACGGAGATCGACGCAGAATACGATGCGATGAGCAAGCGTATCAAGTTTATGTATGAAAACATGTCAAACTCCTATGTAGAAGTCTTCTTTACTTCCGAGTCATTTGCCGATGCACTGAATAAGATCCAGTATCAGCTTGACCTTACCAATTATGACCGGCAGCAGATGGAAAAGATCAAAGAGATGCAGGCCGAGATTGTTAAGAAGAAAGAGCAGGTTCAGGCTGAAAAAGATGCAATAGAGGAATTAAAACAGGCCCAGGTTGGTCAGAAAGCCGTTCTGGATGAGATGCTTGCGGTCAAAGCAGAAGCATTGAGCGAAGCACAGAGCGCAGAAGCAATTCAGGCAGAACAAAATGCCTATATTGCCGGACTTGTTGCAGAACAAAAAGCAGTTGTCGACCAGTTGGTCAAAGAATATGAAGAACGGCGTCGTCAGGAATTACAGGATCAGGGAATTGATGCTGGCGGTTATGTGCCGACAGCCGGATCGTTCCTGTGGCCGCTTCCTCAGCCTTATGACAGCCGCTGGATCTCCTCCTGGTTTGGATGGCGGGATGACCCGTTTGGCGGAGGCTATACTTCTTATCACAGCGGAATTGATATTGGTGCACCGCTGAATACACCTATCTTTGCGGTAATGGATGGGCAGGTCGTCTTGTCAGCAGACGGCTGGAACGGCGGCTGCGGCAACTATACAGTTATTTACCATGGCGGCGGTCTTTACACGGAATACATGCACCAGAACATCCGGGCCGTATCTGTTGGCCAGTATGTTGTACAGGGAGAAGTGATCGGCTATGTTGGAACGACAGGATCCTCTACCGGTTATCACCTGCATATCGGTACCGTTATTTCTGACCATGGATTTGACTATACGCAGCGTGTTGATCCTGGTCCATATCTGGGATTGTATTAAAGCATATTTAACAAAAACTAAAAACACCACCATTCCTATTGGGATTGGTGGTGTTTTTGAATCAGTATAATCAGATTATTATGACAAGATCACCCCGGCAGCAGAATTGTACTGCAGTTTTTTCTCCTGCCCATCCAGCTGATAAGTGATCGTGATCATATTCTTTTGTCTCTCAATATTTGTGATCCTTGCGTCTGATAATTTCTGAGCTTCCTGAAGTGTGGCTTTCTTTTCATCATCATATTCTGCGACGTTGTCACTTGTCATATAGACGCTGGCACATAAGTGATTCAGCATGCAGAGAGATCTGCGCTGGTCTTTGGACATTTTGATATCATTGTCACGCAGCAGAAAGACATCCGGGTCACAGCGGAAAACACTGCCGTCCATCGGACCGCGGTAGATGGTATTCAGCAG
Organism: Lachnospiraceae bacterium; assembly: GCA_017536965.1. GTDB lineage: Bacteria > Bacillota > Clostridia > Lachnospirales > Lachnospiraceae > RGIG5612. Next base: position 6,624 of record JAFWCK010000144.1, read on the forward strand.
AGTGATCTTGGTGGAGATACGCTCGCGATGCATAAGACGCATATAGAAGACATCATCGAAGCTCAGAGAAACATCCGGACCGATCCGGCAGTAATCTACCAGATTGAAAGCAGAAGAAAGGGGAACCCCGCAGCCAAGGATCAGTTTGTCACCCAGTATTTCACGCAATCCTTTCATGGATCTGCGCATGATCTCTGCACGGGTCATGTTGCCCTCATCATGGATCAGAGCTGCCGCATATAGAAAGTCCAGCTTGAAAAAGTCAAATCCGAGATCCACGTAATAAAGCAGACACTGTTTGATGTAGTCCTGAACTTCCGGGAGACGGACATCTAATACCACGTCGCCGCTCCAGTTGCAGCCTGCAAAGACCGGCTGGCCTTTTTCTTTGTAAAGCCATTCCGGATGCTTTTGATAGACCTCACTTTTTGTCTCACAGACAAAAGGTGCCAGCCATATTCCGGCTTTTAGCCCTTTATTATGGATCTTATCAACAATAGCGCTTAGCCCATTTGGAAACTTTTTCGGATCGATATTCATCCAATCGCCGACAAATGTTTCATATCCATCATCGATCTGGAACAGATCAAAGTGCTGGCTGTCGATTCCCTCCAAAGCTGTCAGGATCTTAGCCTCATCGATATTCTGATAATGAAGATACCAGGATGTATAGCCGCGGACAGGCGGGGCAGAGCAAGTTCCGTAGTGAGCAAAGTAACGCTGCAGGACCTCTCCTACGCTGCCTTTGTAAATAACGAAATCATACAGGCAGAACTCATCCTCCACCTGTTTGTATTCGCAGTCGCTGCGGATAGAAAGAATGTCTTCTTCTTTTTTATAGTGGATGATCAGAAAGGCGTTCTCTTCGTTCAGAGAACCGATCAGATCCGCCTCTCCATTTTTGTTTTTCCGGTAGGCATAAGTGAAACTGTGGAAGTTATCTTTCTGGTAATCCATGAACCAGGCATCACCGTAAGCTTCCAGATGGAAGAAATTGCGGATCAGACGAGGAGCTTTTTTGATGTTTCGTAAATACTCATTCAGTCCGTATTCCCGGCTGTCTGTCCAGGACTGATAGCCGTTAATGAACAGCTCATCATTGGATGCATAAGTATAAGGGACCTCAAAGGAAGAGGTGACAAGAGTCAGAGGATGTTTCACTTTCAGACGGATCGTGACCCTCTCTTCCGTTTGATCCACGAGAAGGGTATAGTCTTCTGTGTCAGTACCAATGCCTCGCTTTTCCACTCCGTTGACGCGATAGCGGATATTGATCGTTTCTTTGTTCAGATTCATTGCAAACCTCTTTTTAGTCGTCTTCCTTGATCGTTACCGTAAATTCGATGGAGGCTTCCATGCCGCTTTCGGTATAGATGATGATGCGGCCATCACCATCCCATCCGGTTGTCCGGACATAGGTGCCGCACATACCGCCCTCTGCGGTGGCGACCATCGGACCAACCACATCTACAACACCTTCTGCAGCAAAAGCTATAGGCATCTGTGCATAAGACGCAAGGTTTCCGTTTTCGTCAACCAGGCGGATACGGATCAGCGCCATATCATAGCAGGAGCCTTCCACCAGATCTGTCTTGGAAGCCGTTGCCTCGATATGTAAATGATTTCCCGGTGTGCAGGTGATGCTCTTGACGACATCGCCGTCTTTTACAGCATCGATGCGCCATTTGGTCGCGATGTTGCCCCAGTTGCCGATGTATTTTGCATACAGGGCGGTCGCATCATCCATGGACATTTTATATTTCAGAGAACAGTAGCCGAGGCGGAGTTTTTCCTTCAACGGAAGTTTAGAGAGGCCGTGCTTTTCAACATCCAGCAGACAGCGGCGCACAAGAGCCGCCTTGGCAGGTTCAAATCCTTCGTTCTTTTCCAGAAGTTCGCCGATCGTATCATTGATTTCAATCGGACCATGCGGCAGAGAATCCCATCCCCGCGGCCGGAAAGAATTAACATACTCGTTATTTTTATAAAGTTTGATCTCATCCGCATTGGTAAAGGCATAAACGGTTCCTTTTTGGCCAGCCGGATAATCTCCGATATCAAAAGAGGATCCCACTTCCAGAACCGGCGTGTCTTCGCCCTGGCTTTGATAGAAAGCAGCTGCAAGCTTAGGATTCCGGAAGGAATCCATGACACCGTGATAGCAGATGCGGTCGCCGGAACCAAAGTCCTGATGCGTTGCATAATCAAACATGCACCACTGGAAGCAGCCGGAAAGACCTCCGGTCGTCATAGCAGCATCCAGCACGCGCGCATGCCGCAAAGCATGCTCCTGGCGATGCGTGGAATCATCAAAGGTCTTAGTCGGGAACATATGTCCGTTTGCCTCAGAGATCAGCATCGGTTTATTTGCATCTGTCAGTACTTTTTTCTTTGGCAAACAGCCGATATTGGTACCGTCGTGTGAAAAATCATTAAATGCATAGACATCTTCCAGCAGGTGGCTTTTTTGCAGATAGCGGACGCCGCTGGTCTGGCGGGATGGATCCAGGGAATGTGCCAGTTCGTTTGTGCGGGTATAGAATTCGTCATCGTCCAGACTCTCGTTAATACGGACGCCCCAGAGAATGATGGATGGATGATTGCGGTACTGCAGGATCATCTCTTTTAGTGTATCGATGGCATGTTCTTTCCATTCCGCATCGCCGATGTGCTGCCATCCCGGGAACTCGGTAAAGACAAGGAGCCCTAGCCGGTCACATTCATCCAGAAAATACTGGCTTTGCGGATAGTGGGAGGTCCGGACCGCGTTCAGACTCAATTCCTCTTTTAGGATACGGGCATCTTCCCGCTGCAGACTTTCCGGAGCCGCATAGCCGATATAAGGATAACTCTGATGACGGTTCAGGCCGCGCAGGAATACTTTTTCTCCATTCAGATAAAAGCCGTCCGGGCGGAACTCGGCCGTGCGCATACCAAACGTAACTTCTTTATAATCATCCCCATCTTCTGAACTGATCATGACAACACATTTATACAGATATGGATGATCCACGGACCAATGATGAGCCTGTGAAATATAGATATTGGATGATTTCGTGCAGTTCTTTTCAGAAGCGATCAGAGAGCCCTCGGCATCATAGATCTCTACATCGATCAGAAGCGGTTCTCCGACCGTTTCCACATCCAGATGAATATTATTGTCATCTACGGTAGAGATAAAGACGTCTTCGATATACGTTTTTGGACGGATATCCAGCCAGACATCACGGTATAGACCGCCATAAGTCAGATAGTCGATCACATTGCCGAATGGCGGGATCTCCGGATTCTCTGTACAGTCAAGTTTTACGGCAATGATATTTTTGCCTGCTTTGAGCTGCTCCGAAATATCAATTCGGAAAGCCGTATAGCCGCCATAATGCTTGCCGACCGGCTCATTGTTCAGAAAGACTTCTGCAATATGTGCAGCACCGTCAAACTGCAGAAAGACTTTCTGTCCGATGATCTCCTTTGGAACATCGATCGCATGGCGGTAGCCGCAGATACATTCATAGTCGGAAGGGGTTGCATAGTGAAGAGGGAGGCTGCCCACATTATGCGGCAGGCGGATGGATTCGCCATCCAGAAATCCCTTCATAAAGTCTTCCGACCAGTTATTGGTAAATTCCCATTTGTTATTTAATCGAATCATAATTCCCCCGTATAATCAGTGTCTCAAATTATACCATATTACAGGCTTGTTGTGGATAAAAAGTAGTGATAATATGAACGAGATATAAATCCAAAAAGCCTTCAAACAGGAGAAAACCGAATGAAACTGAAAGAATACCGGGGACATATCCGGAACTGGAAAGCCCTTTGCGAAGAGCTTGCCATTGATCCATCTTTGGCAAGAGAAGAAAGGGAAAGAGAAATTGTTCAAAAAGCGTTTGACCGATGGCAGGATGCTGTAGGCGAGCATCTGATCGGAATGTTTGCGTTTGCACTGGAAGAGGAAGAAAGCGGTGATGTGTTCGCATGCCGTGATCCGTTTGGAACAAAGCCTTTTTATTACTATGTTACGGAAGACCATAAGCTCTTATGCGGCACCTTTATCCGGCCGATTCTTCGTTCGGAGGGGTTTGTCAAAGAACTGAATCCGGATATGCTGCAGCTGTATCTGACACTGACTTACGTGGCTGGAGAGGACACCTTTTTCCAGGGTCTGAAAAAGCTGATGCCGGGACATACCCTGCGTTTCCATAACGGGGAAGTTACAGTAAAGCGATTCTTTGCGCCGACTTTTACACCGGATGAAAGCAAGACGCTGGAAGAGTGGTCTGATGAGATCCATAATACACTGCAGTATGTCATGACAGAGGTGAAAGAACCGTCTGAAACGGCAGAATCATTTCTGTCCGGTGGTGTAGATTCCTCTTATGTGCTGGCAATGAGTGACGCAAAAACGGCGGACACAGTAGGCTATGACGATGAACGTTTTGATGAGTCTCCGCTGGCAAAGGCCACGGCAGACTATCTGGGCGTGACATTGAACCGCTGCCGCATCACACCGGAAGAGTATTTTGCTATCGTGCCATGGGTCATGGAAAATATGGAACTGCCACTGGCAGATGCATCTGCCATAGCATTCTCTATAGGATGCCGTGCAACAGCAGAGC
>JAFWCK010000145.1 GCA_017536965.1 Lachnospiraceae bacterium
GACCATCCTGCATGGCGATGACCGGTTCTACAATAATATCTTCGTTCAGAAATGGCCGATCATTGTAGATAAGGAGACTGGTGAAAAGAAGGAAAAGGAATCTCTGGTCGGCACATGGCAGTTTGATGAATACCCGACATACGAAGAATGGATCCCGAACTTTGAACTGGATAATCCGAAACCAAGCATGATGAAACTGGCCAGATGGCATAACGAGGAGCATCTCCCGGTATGGGCTTTAGGCAATGCTTATCTTGGCGGTGCAAAGCAGTGGAAAAAAGAGGTCAACTGTTTTGTAGACAAAAAATCAAAAGTAAAAGTGGAACTGAAGGAAAAGAACGGAAAGTACTATCTGGATACCAACATTTATGAGATCCTCAAGGATTATACGGCAGGGATCATAGACAGCGATATTCTGGGCAAAGCGTTCCAGCCGGAACAGAGATTTGAGAATCCGGATGGCTCTGCCATTACATTTGACCGCGATTACTTTGGCGATGCCAGAGGCATCCAGGCTGTGCCTGGGCCGTTCGTATCGAAAGCCAGCCTCAAAAAGGCTCTTTGGTGACCTGAAGCCTTAAAAGAATCTGGAGAATCCAGCCAAAATATGATAAAATAATATCAAATGTTAATTGTTCCGAATCAATAAAGGCTATTGGCCAAAGAAAGGAAAACACTATGTATACATTCAAACCTATTCCAGAGCGTGTCGCAAGACTGCGCGATGCTGTCCGCGACAGACTCCTGATTGCGGATGCAGCCAAGGACAGGCTGCAGCTGGAAGCACTGAAAAAATATCGTAAGTATCCGCCTCTGCTGCAAAAGCCGTACATCTCATTGTATGTTCTGGAGCGGATGCCGATCGGGATTCAGGAAGATGAATATTTCTTCGGTGATATGGGCAACAAGCACTGGGGCGGCGCCAGAGGCTATATGTGGATCAGCTGTGACATTGAAAACACCTGGCCGATCCAGGAAGATGGACTTCATCACGCTCCACTGGATGATCCGTTCTATTCCAAGCAGCTTTTGGCCATTTCTCCGGAGGACGTAAAAGAACTGCGTGAGATCGCAAAAGAGCGCGCACAGATCTTAGGCGGCATGGAAGCAGCAGACTGGCTCCCTGACGGTGTGCAGGAATTCTTTGCCCTGCAGGCAAATCCGTCCGGAAAGAAATATGGCTGGCCGATTTATCTGCCGCCTGGACATCTGACCCCTGGCTATCAGAACATCATGCGTGACGGCTACGGCAAGATCCGCAAACAGGCCCAGGACTGGCTGGATGAGCATGAAGGCAACATCATGGGCGATGACATTGGCAAGTATATGTTCTACAAAGCTGCAACCGTAGCATGTGACGGAGCCATTACTCTGACACGCCGTTACGCAGACCTGGCAAGGGACCTGGCTGCAAAGGCAACAGATCCGGAGAAAAAAGCAGAATATGAAAGCCGCGCAGAAAGCCTTGACTGGATCGCTACCGAGACGCCTCGTACTTTCTGGGAAGCATGTCAGATGACCATGCTTTATAACGTATTCCTGAAAGCGGAGAATGACCCGGGCGTTACCAGTATTGGCCGTTTTGACCAGTATACATGGCCGTTCCTGAAAGCAGACCTTGAAGCAGGCCGTATTACAATGGAGGAAGCACAAGAGTATGTGGATGGCTTCTTCCTGAAAATCAATACATTCTATTACGGCGGTTTTGGCAAAAACGCGCAGACCGCAGGTATTGGCCACCTTGGCCAGCACACGACGATCGGCGGCACAGACCCTGCGACCGGCGGTGATGCTGTAAACCCTGTTTCCTATATGGTCTTAGAGACAATGGCGCGTCTGGACCTCCATGAGCCAACCATCTCACTGCGTGTGACCAAAGATACACCAAAGGAAATGTGGGACTGCGCCATGGCAGCATCTACCCGTGTCGGCGGACTGCCTCTGCTGCAGAACGATGAAGTGATCATTCCTTCCCTTATGAAGGAGCTGAATTTCTCTCTGGAGGATGCGCGTAACTTTGCATTTATCGGCTGCCAGGAGATCACCGGTTCCGGAAATGACTACCCTGCCCCGAACGGTTCTGCAATGGGCCATAACGGCATCTATTGGGCAATCGCTCTGCTGATGGCGATCAACAATGGCATTAACCCGATCAACGGCGCGCAGTGTCCGGAAAAAGTACGGTCCGGCTATCTGTATGATATGGACACATTTGAGGATGTGAAAGCAGCTTTTGAAAAGATCTGCACATGGATGATGACCTGGTCCGCATCCTTAAACAACCTGACAGAACACGAATACCCACGTCTCTTCCCGTATCCGAACCTGTCCATCTCAGTAGAAGGTTGTATGGAAAAAGGAAAAGATGTTTCTGAGGGCGGTGCAAAATACAACAGCTACGGCGGCACAGCAACCGGTCTTGCTACCACAGCTGATTCTCTGACCGCGCTGAAGTACATTGTTTATGATAAAAAGATCGCGACCCGCGAAGAATTCCTGCAGGCTGTCTTAGATAACTGGGAAGGCCACGAGGAACTGCGGCAGATCGTACTGAATACCGTTCCGCATTACGGAAACAATGATCCTTACGCAGATGAGGCAATGACCTATGTAATGGATCTGTACTACAATATCACCCGTGCATTCTCCACCTGCCGCTGCACCACCTACAAATGCGGTACCTTCGGTGCTTCTGACCATGTGGTACAGGGTGAGATCACCTGGGCAACCCCGGATGGAAGAAAGACCGGAGATCCGATCGCAGATGCATGCAGCCCTGCTCAGGGAAGAGATAAGAACGGTCCGACTTCCGTGCTCACTTCCTCTACAAAATTTGATCATGGCCACTATCTTGACGGCATGGCAGTGAACCTGAAGATCCATCCGACTTCTCTGCAGGGAGATGAAGGCATGACAAAACTGGAGAATCTGACCCAGACCTATTTCAATCAGGGAGGTATGGAAGTCCAGTATAATGTGGTCGATGGTGAAACACTTAGAAAGGCACAGAAGCATCCGGAGAAATACCACAACCTGGTCGTCCGTATCGCAGGCTTCTCTGCTTACTTTGTGGACATGACAACAGAAATGCAGAACGATATCATTTCACGTGCTGAACACAGAGCATAAACAAAAAAAATACTAAAAAAGGTCGGACAATCGTCCGACCTTTTTTATGCTATTTGTAATGAACAAATCAATATCTTCCCAGATCTCTTGCAATATAGTATGCATTTGTTGTTGCAGTCCAGATATCCTTCGGTACGATACAATCTCCAATTGCATAGAATTCCGGTGCGCAGCTGCGCAAAGCTTCAGATTCTTCCATCAACGGTTTTTGTCCGACCGCATAAATGATCGTATCCGCTTCATAAAGATGGGTTCCGCTTTCTGCATCCGGAAAGACTTTAGGCATATCAAAAATGAACCGCTCACTTGGTTTGGATCCGGTATATTCGCACATCACTCCTTTTTCCGTGATCTCCAGTGCTTTAGTCCCGGTAGAAGCATGAATACCATACTTTTTCATCTGACCGGAGATTGCAAGCGCATGAAGATTGTTCCCGCCGGTATTCAGATCCGGCAGCATTTCGATGATGGTGCAATTACTTCCCTTCATGGACAGGAAGATTGCCAGCTCCATACCAACAAGACCTCCGCCCAGGATAACAACATTCTTTCCTGCTTTCTCCGGATGATAATAGATCTCCTCCGCTCCAAAAACATTTGGTCCGTCAATACCCGGAATCTGCGGTTTTACCGGTCTTGCACCAAGTGCTGCAAGAATCACATCCGGCGCGATCTCTTTTGCCAGTTCCGGCGTTACTTCTGTATTCAGACGCACTTCGATTTTTCCGTCCTTTTCGATCAAGTGTTTCTGAAGTTCAATGTAACGGTCCAGTTTCTCTTTAAACGGAACTTCTTTCTCACAGCGCAGTACGCCGCCGAGAGCATCACTCTTTTCACACAAGATGACCTCATGTCCTCTTTCGCTGGCTTTCAAAGCTGCCTGCATTCCTGCCATGCCGCCGCCAACGACAAGCACTTTTTTCAGAACTTTTGGAAGTGCGATCTGATAATTGGTTATTTCAAATTCATGACCGGACTCCGGATTGATCGCACAGTTAATGATATCGGAGTGCATATGTTTGGAGAAGCAGTATAAACATCTCATACATTCTCTGACTTCATCATCACGGCCTGTCATAAGTTTGACCGGCAGATCCGGATCGCAGATCAATCCACGTGCAAGTTCCACAACATCCGCCTGCCCGCTGGCAATGATCTCTTCCAGCTGCTCCGGATCAGAAAGCGCCCCGACAGTTGCGATAGGCGTATTCTTTATATGCTTTTTGATTTCTGCTGCGTATTTCACGTTGCATCCGTCCGGAAGGAACAGACTCGGATGAGTAACAGTGAAAACGTCCGGCACCTCATGAGAACCAGTCGATACATGGATCAGATCTGCATGTCCTTCCAGCTGGTGTGCAAGATCAATGCCAAACTCAATATGATATCCGCCATCATATACTTCATCACCGACGATCCTGATCTCGACAGGGAAATCACTTCCGCAGACCTGATGGATCCGGTCGATGATCGCATTAGCCAGACGTGCACGGTTTTCTACGCTTCCGCCCCATTTATCTTTGCGGGTGTTTTCTTTTGAAAGGAACTGCGTGATCAGCCAGCCGTGACCGCCGTGGATCGTGACCATATTAAAGCCACTGGTCTTGCAGTACAGCGCAGCTCTGGCATGCTGTTCGATGACTTCCATGATCTTATCTTCATCCATCATTTTGATCGGCGTCCCATTAGCTGTGACTCCGTCTACCGGTCCATAAAGGTCATAACCCAGTGTGGCAGAATAAGCAGCAGCATTTCCTGCATCTAGTAATTCCATAGATGCCACTGCGCCGTGACGTGTAATGGAATGTGCCAGATCTGCCATGGAAGTTCTGTAAGTGGTATCCCAAAGGTTGATCTGTGATTTTCTTGCCCTTCCTGCTATATTCGGACACCCGTCACCGACGCAGACAGAGGCAGCTCCTCCGATCGCTTTTCTTTCATAATAGCCAATACAATAACGCTCCGGATCGATCGACACCCCGGTTGGGGAATGAAAGATCCTATTTTTAAACTGCTGTCCCCCGATTTTGATCGGTGACAATAAATGTTCATATTTGTTCATCTCTCAAACGGTGCCAATGCACCATCCTCCTTTCTGACCGGTAATACGATCCGGTATTGCTCTGATGTCATCAGTATACACTAACAGATTGCCGACTGAAACTATTAATCACCTAAGTACCCTGTTTTCTTCTTTTTAACCAGATGATATAATTTTGATGTTAAAAGTTTAACCCTTGAATAGTTCAGAAAGGATCACATATGAAAACGATCACATTAGGAAAAACAGGAATAGAAACTCCGCAAAATGCATTCGGTGCACTTCCGATCCAGCGGATCAGTAAAGACGAAGCCGTAAAACTCCTGCGCAAAGCATTTGATGGAGGTATCACTTTTTTTGATACCGCCCGTGCTTATACAGACAGCGAAGAAAAAATCGGCGAGGCATTCGAAGGAATGCGGGATAAACTATTCATCGCGACCAAAACCATGGGCGGCACTCCGGAAAAACTCAAAGCAGATCTGGATACCAGCCTGAAAATGCTGAAAACAGATTACGTGGATCTTTATCAGCTGCATTGTGCATCTCAATGCTATCGTCCGGATGACGGAACCGGCCTGTATGAAGCACTGCTGGAAGCAAAAGAACAGGGTAAGATTCGTCACATCGGAATCACCGCGCATAAGATTGGTGTGGCGGAAGAAATAGCTGAAAGCGGTCTGTATGAAACCCTGCAGTTCCCGTTCTCTTATCTGGCAACCGATCGCGATGTCGCACTGGTTAAGAAATGCGAAGAAAACAACATGGGATTCATTGCCATGAAAGGCCTGTCCGGCGGTCTTTTGAATAATTCAGCCGCCTGCATGGCATTTATGAGCCAATTCCCTGTTCTTCCAATCTGGGGAATTCAGCGTGAATCCGAGTTAAACGAATGGCTTTCTTTCTTCCAGAAGGATGTCACTATGACGGACGAACTGAAGCAGATCATTGTAAAAGACCGAAGCGAAATGCTGGATGAATTCTGCCGCGGCTGCGGATATTGTGCACCTTGTACGGCAGATATCATCATTAATCAGTGTGCCCGCATGTCACAGCTGATCCGCCGTGCGCCTTCCGCAACATGGCTGTCTGAGCATTGGCAGAAAGAGATGATGAAGATTGAAAACTGTGTAGAATGCAATCTCTGCAAACCGAGATGTCCTTATGGACTGGAGATCCCTTCTCTGCTCCGCAAGAATCTGGAAGACTACAAAAAAATATTAGCTGGTGAAATCACAGTATAAAAAAATTACTTGAATCAAATACAAAAGGAGAAGCTGATTATGGGAAAAGATTTTTCAAGACTGGATGCTCTGCTGGAAGAATTTGCTAACAACAGTGTTCCAGGATGCACCTGCAGCATTATGCAGGGTGATGAACTGATCTACGAAGGAGCTGCCGGCTATGCCGACATTGCTTCCGGAAAGAAAGCTAACGGTCACTCTATGTTCCGCCAGGCATCGACTACCAAGCTGTTTACCTATGCGATACTTGGAATGCTTTATGAAGAAGGAAAGTTTCTGTTTTCTGACCCAGTAGGAAAATATTTGCCGGAATGGAGTGAAACAAAGAAATTTATCCGAAAACCGGACGGAACCATTGACATTGTCCCAACAGAAAAACCTCTGAATATTCACGATGCAGTCTGTATGATGTGCGGTCTTCCTTACTGTATGGGACCGGTAGCGAACACTTCCACTCCTACACTTGCAGCAATGAGTGAGCGGATCGCAAAACTCCTGGAAAAAGGAACACCTGCACTGCGCGATGAAGTCCGCGTTATGGCAGATGTTCCCGTCATGTTTGAACCTGGTACACACTGGTATTACGGCTTTGGCAGTGAGATCACCGGTGCGCTGGTTGAAACACTGACGGATAAACCACTTCGTGAAGTCTTTGTGGAACGAGTCATTGATCCATTAGAGCTGAAAGATACAGACACCTTCATCCGGCCGGAAAACAAAGACCGTGTTGTAACCAATTACCGGAAATATCCGGATGGAAAACTGGAACCGGCCGCAGATATCTTTGATAAATCCATGTATCCGGAAAACACGCCAGTCGGAGCAAGACCAAATCTGATCACCTCCTCTACCGACTTCGCCATCTTTATGCAGATGCTGGCAAATGGCGGAACCTATAAAGGAAGAAAACTGCTTGGTGCCGGAACTGTTGAAATGCTTCATGAAAACCAGCTGAATGAAGCACAAATGCAGGATTTCACAAACGATTATCTGGCAGGCTATGGATATGGCTTCGGTTTCCGTACCTTACTGACTCACAAATACGGACACAACGGTCATTTAGGATGCTTTGGATGGACAGGCGGATCCGGTATTTGGGTCGAGGCAGATCCGGTTGATAAATTTTCCATTGCCTACATGCATAACATGATGCCTAACGAAGAACTCTATCATCACCACAGAGTCCGCAGTGTGGCTTATGGCTGTATGCTGTGAAGAAGATAATTGCAAATTATGAAATGAGGAACAAAATGAGCGATCAGAAAACAATAGCGGAACTCCTGTCGGAAAATGCTTTAAACACCCGATTTGAAGACCTGAGCGAAAACAATATCCGCATCTGCAAAGATAAGCTTTTGGATAACATCGGTAATCTGGCTGGCGGCGCACTTGCTTTTGGCAACCGGGAAGTATTAGAGATCGTGGACAGTTATGGAGAAACAGGTGAAGCTCCCGTTTTCTTCTTAAAAGGAAGAGCTTCTTTAGGAGATGCTGCCATGGTCAATGCCATGAGTTCCCGTTCCAATGATTATGAACCGATGTTCATGAACCTGGATGGTGTCCGGCTCCCTTCCAAGGAATCCGCTACACTTATCAATTCTGTTCTGACAGCAGGCGCCGTTTATGGCTTTTCCGGAAAAGACTATATCACCCATGAGGTTGTCGGGGAAGATCTGTCCCTGCGCATCATGGCGGCCGGCGGACGCTGGAATTTCGATGTGGGCTGGGACAGCTCCTTTACCATGCCAATCTATGGTGTTTGTGCTCAGTTTGGCAGAATGCGCGCCCTGACCCCGCTGCAGCTTCGGGATGCCTGGGGAATTGCCATGGGAATGGTCGGCGGCACTATGTCACATATTTTTGATTATGCAACATCCGCAAAACTGGGTGCCGGATACAATATCCGCAATGCAGATTTTGCAACTCGTCTGGCGAAAAAAGGATTTCCAAGTCTGATCAATATTTTTGAAGGACCAAGAAACCTTTATCACCAATACCGTGGAATGGACGAAGCTTGTCAGCCGGAATATCTTTATAAAGATCTGGGAGACAAATATTACATGGAAGAATCCATTAAACTCTTCCCTGTCGGATCACCTGCAACGATCGTTGCCTTTGCCGGCAGTGAATTATATGGTGCCTGCGATCCGGCTGATATCACAGATATTGAGCTCGCAGTCCCAGATGGATATATAGAGATGTACTATTGGCCTCCATATGAGATGGGACGTGACCCACTGACACATGCACAGTTCAGCTATCAGTATGCATTATGTGCTCC
>JAFWCK010000024.1 GCA_017536965.1 Lachnospiraceae bacterium
GGAGACACCATGAACAAAAAGCAGAAGAGTTTATTGATCCGAATCATCATTGCTGCGGTCTTCTTTGTACCGCTTTATCTGATCTCGGAAGAGTATGTTAAAGTTGATCTGCCAAAGTGGGTGATCATAGTACTATTCCTAATCCCTTACCTGACAGTCGGATATGATATTCTGCGGAAAGCCGCATTAGGTATTAAGAATAAACAGGTTTTTGATGAAAACTTCCTGATGGCGATCGCTACGATCGGTGCCATCGTATTGGGCGAATACGGCGAAGGTGTTGCCGTTATGCTTCTTTATCAGATTGGAGAACTTTTCCAGAGCTATGCAGTCGGAAAGAGCAGACGTAATATTTCTGATCTGATGGATATCCGTCCGGATTATGCCAACATTGAAGTGGATGGAAATCTGGAACAGGTCGATCCGGATGAAGTGGAAGTCGGCAGTATCATTGTTGTTCAGCCGGGTGAAAAAGTTCCTCTGGATGGTGTGGTCGTAGAAGGAAAGTCTGCACTGAATACCAGTGCTCTTACCGGTGAAAGTAAGCCGGTTGATGTGGAAGAGGGAGAAAATGTTCTTTCCGGAAGCATCAACATGACTGGTGTCCTGAAGATCCGTACGACGACCGAATTTGATGAATCCACTGCATCCAAGATTTTGGACCTTGTGGAGAATGCTTCTTCACGGAAATCCAAATCTGAGAACTTTATTTCGAAATTTGCTCGTGTTTACACGCCTATCGTTGTGTACTGCGCACTGGCATTAGCAATTTTGCCGCCGCTGTTCATTATGATCACCAAGATCGGTATGGGACACTATGCGACGATCGGAGCTATCTGGATGGATTGGGTGCTGCGTGCATGTACATTCCTGGTCATCAGTTGTCCATGTGCTGTCGTTATCAGTATCCCGCTCAGCTTCTTTGCAGGTATCGGCGGAGCCAGCAAGCAGGGTATCCTGGTCAAAGGTTCCAACTATCTGGAAACGTTATCAGAAGTTCGCGTTGTTGCTTTTGATAAGACCGGAACAATCACAAAAGGTAACTTTGAAGTAACAGCGATCCACCATTCTCCTTTGGAAGAAAAGAAAATGCTGGAATATGCTGCACTTGCTGAGTGCCATTCTTCTCATCCGATCAGTATTAGTCTGCAGCAGGCTTATGCCAATAAGCTGGATCAGTCCCGCGTGACGGACGTGCAGGAAATTTCCGGACACGGCATCACAGCAAAAGTGGATGGTCACGATGTTGCAATTGGCAATGAGAAGATGATGACGAAAGTCGGCGTGGAGTATAAACCATGTCATCATACCGGTACGATCATCCATATGGCGCTGGATGGTGAATATGTCGGACATATCGTTATCTCCGATGAACTGAAGCCTACCTCGAAAGAGGCTATGCAGGCACTTCGTAAAGTTGGCGTAGAGAAGACGGTTATGCTGACTGGAGATGCAAAGGCCGTAGCGGAGAAAGTTGCAGAAGAAGTGGGATTGACTGACTTTAGAGCAGAGCTTCTTCCGGCAGATAAAGTCAATGCTGTGGAAGAGCTGCTTGCAGAATGCACCGGAAAGAAACGTCTGGCATTTGTCGGAGATGGTATCAACGATGCACCGGTCCTTTCCCGTGCTGATATTGGTATTGCGATGGGAGCTTTAGGATCAGATGCGGCAATTGAAGCTGCAGATATTGTCCTGATGGATGATGATCCGATCAAGATTCCAAAAGCAATCAAGATCTCAAGAAAATGCCTTGGCATTGTAAAACAGAACATCGTGTTTGCAATCGGCGTTAAAGTGATCTGTCTGATCCTGGCTGCTCTTGGTATCGCAAACATGTGGGTTGCAATTATCGCTGATGTCGGCGTTATGATCCTCGCTGTACTGAATGCGATCAGATGTCTTTTTGTAAGGAAGGTCTGAAAACATACCAGATAAGATTTGACAGAAAGGCCTGGCTGAAAAATGAAAAAAAAGGCAAAAACAATTGATATGACCAACGGCCCGATTTTCGGGCCGCTGGTTTTGTTTATCCTTCCGCTGATCGGCGGGAGTATTTTCCAACAGTTATATAATACTGTCGACTTTATTTTTGTCGGCAACTTTCTGGATAAGACAGCGGCAGCGGCCGTTGGCGCATCGGCAACCTTGATCAACTGTACGATCGGTCTGTTTACCGGCATAGCCGTGGGTACCACCGTTGTTGCTGCCAGAGCAATTGGCGGAGGAGATCTGAAAAGAGCAGAAAAAACAATCCATACATCTGTCACTCTTGGAATTATCGGAGGCATTGTGCTGATGGCGGTAGGGATCCTTTTTTCTCCTGGTATTCTTCGCCTTCTGAATACACCAGAATCAGTGATGCCTCAGGCGATCCTGTATATCCGCATCTATCTGATCTCGCTTCCGATGCTGTTCTTTTATAATATTGTCTCAGGAGGTCTTCGTGCGGAAGGAGATTCCTCCACGCCTTTTAAAGTACTGGTGATCTGCGGGCTTTTGAATGTCGTCTTTGATGCCTTCTTTATCGTGGTCGTCAAGATGGGTGTAGCAGGTGTGGCTGTTGCAACAACACTGACGCAGAGTCTTTCTGCATTGATGATCGGTATCTTCGCATCAAGGAAAGGACGAACGATCCGTTTTTCCTTCCGAAAGCTGGGAATTGACGGAGCTCTTCTGAAAGGTGTCCTGCGCATCGGTCTGCCTGCCGGAATTCAGACGATCATCATCACCATTTCCAACGTGTTCGTGCAGTACTTTATCAATGATTTCGGGGAAACAGCAGTTGCTGCGTTTGCAACATACTATAAAGTAGAGAATCTGATTTTCCTGTCGATCCTTGCTGTGGGACAGGCATCGACGACATTTGCCGGACAGAATATGGGGGCAGGAAACTACCGCAGGATACGCAAAGGTAGCATTATCATGCTTTGCCTGGGAGCCGGTATTACGATCGTTGTAGCCGGACTGATCCTGCTTTTCCCGAATGTTGTCTTCCGTTGGTTTATGAAAGATCAAGATGTCATAGCAAATGCTATCAGCCTTGCTATGGTTTCCTTCCCGTTTTATTGGATCTATCCTGCCATTGAAGTCTTTGGCGGGGCGATCCGTTCCCTGGGCTATTCCATTACCTCAATGGTTGTGATCATAATAAATCTTTGTGTCGTCCGGATTGGACTGCTGTCTTTCTTTTCCAAAACGATTCATACAATGCAGTCCCTGGCTGCGGTATATCCAATCACCTGGGCAACAGCAGCGATCAGTTTTACAGTCATTTTTTTCATAGTGATAAGAAAGTTTATAAAGAAAAACGAACCGAATGACCTTCCGAATGATATTGCATAGGGAATACACAAGTGTGTTGACCTGTAGTATAATACCTAGGTAGTTAGTAGGTAAGGGGGTTTTTATGGAGTTTAATGAATTAATTCAAGTAAGAAGAAGTGTACGTAAATACAGTACGGAAAAGAAAGTGACGAAAGAACAGATCGAGGAGATCCTGAAGGCAGCACAGCTTGCGCCGACATGGGCTAACTCGCAGACCGGAAGATATTATTGTGCAGTAACAGAAGAAGAAATTAAGAGAATCGGCGAGATTGGACTCCCGGAATTCAATCTCAACAATGCAAAAGGCGCAGCGCTGATCGTAACTACATTTGTAAAAGGCATTGCAGGATTTCGAGAAGGCAACCCTGCCAATGAACTGGGGGATGAGTGGGGCGCATATGATCTTGGCCTGCAAAATGCTTACCTGGTATTAAAGGCAGCAGATATTGGTCTGGATACACTGATCATGGGGATCCGTAATTCGGATGCATTAAGAGAAGCCTTTTCCATTTCGGAGGATGAAGAAATTGCAGCGGTCATTGCTGTAGGATACAGAGACCAGGAGCCGGCATTCCGTCCTAGAAAAGAACTGGATGAGATTGCAAAGATTATCTGAAAGGACCAAGAACGATGGTAAGTACGATCATTCAATTTGAAGGCGTAATGAATATCCGCGATTTGGGCGGGATGAAAACAAAAGATGGCAGAGTCATAAAACCGGGTATGCTTTTCCGTGGCAGTCGGCTGATTGATGCAACAGAGAAAGATAAAGAGCAGATCGCAAAAAGTGTGGATCTGATCGTGGATTTCCGTTCCGAGCAGGAGATCATTGAGCAGCCGGACCCGGATCTGGAGGGTGTGACAAATATTCATATTCCAATCCTGGATACGATGGCAAGAGGGGTGAGTCGGGAAAAGAAAACCGATGAAGCAGCCACCAGAGGACCATCGTTCGCAACGGTGGAAGATGCAATCGCCTCTATGAGCAGAGTATATGCACGATTTGTTGAGAGCGACTTTTCCCGTTCCCAGTATGCAGCTTTTATGCGTCACGTGATCAACGGCGGATATGAGAAAATTATGTGGCACTGCACTGCAGGGAAAGACCGAACCGGTTTTGCAGCTTTCCTTTTCCAAAAGATGTTCGACATTGATGATGAGAGCATCATGGCAGATTATGTCCTGACGAACCAATATATAAAAGAGGATGTCGACAGGATCAAAGATGGGATCCGCAAGAGAGAAGGATCGCTTACTGACGAGCAGGAGCGTGCGCTGACCTCTTTGTTTGGTGCAGAGGAAGCATATCTGAAGACTTCCATGGCAAAAATAGAGGAACTCTATGGTGATTTCCATAATTACCTTGTGGAAGGACTGAGAGTGACCGACGAAGAGCAGGAGATGCTTAAGGAAAGATATTTGACAAAGGCCTAAACAAAAAAACAGCAGTAATCACACAGGGACGAAATATTTCTTTCGTCCCTTTTTGTAAAAAGGGGGTTATCCTATGCCGGAACAGAATATTCCTAAGTTCACTTATAAAGAATTGCGCAGTATGTTTGCAGCAAATGATGCAAAAAGAGATGAGAACTTGCTCCCACCAGATGATGTTTACCGTATGACAGACCAGGATTATGCTTTGGACGGATGCCCTGAACATACGCTTGATGTTTATTATCCGGTTGGGACAGAGGGGCCTCTGCCGGTCATCTTAAATGTTCATGGCGGTGGATGGACTTATGGAAGCAAAGGTGTTTATCAGTATTACTGTATGTCACTGGCACAAAAGGGATTTACCGTGGTCAATATGAATTACCGGCTTGCACCGGAGAGCCGTTTTCCTGCACAGTTAGAAGATGTCTTTACAGCATTGTCCTACATTAAGGAAAGAAAAGAACGTTTTCACTGCGATATGGACCATCTATTCCTAATTGGGGATTCTGCTGGTGCACAGCTTGTCAGTCAGATCTGTGTTCTTGTGACCAATCCGGAATACCGCAGTTTGTTTGATCTGACAATTCCGGAGATTAGTATCAAAGGGGCTGTGATGAACTGCGGTGTGTACAATGTGAAAGATTCTTTCTTTGCGGATGACGGGAAGCGGATGGGAATTGCGGACAGTTATCTCCCGGAAAATGCAGATAAAGAGACAATTCTGAAGCAGATGGATGTGCTTTCCTACATCACCGGAGATTTTCCGCCTGCCTGCCTGATGGGCAGTGTGAATGACACGATCTCTCTTACGGATACAGATGTGTTTGAAGCACTTCTGAAGAGCAAAGGCGTGGATGTGTTGAGCTTATGGTATGGACAGGATGATCCACAGCTTGGACATGTTTTTCATGTCAATATCTCTTTGGAAACAGCCAGAACATGCAATGAAAGGGAGATTGCTTTCATGCGCACAAAGCTATAAGTTTTTGACTATAGAAAAGTATAAAAAAAGATGGGCAGTAACTGCCCATCTTTTTGCATTGGTTTGTTTTATTTTTCCAGATAACGATCTCTCAGGATTTCCACTTCTTCATCCGTTACATGAAGACCATTCTTTAAATAACCGTCGAATCCTCCGAACAGTTCATCCATTTTTTCAATGGCTGCGAAAAGATAGAATTCGCTCGCTTCAAAAGCATATTCCAAAGCCTGCTCGTGTTCTTCGGTCAGACCTTTTTCGGAATTGCGGATGCTTTCTTTGAGTTTCTCCAGATCTCCGGCAAGATACTTTGTCGTTGCTTTGTAATCTTCGATTGCAGTCTCGCGGTCAATGCCAAGGACAGATTCAATCATAAAAGCAGCGAAGCCCGTACGATCTTTGCCGGCAGAGCAGTGCCACAGGACTCTCGGATATTTACCTTCCACGAGGATACGGAAAAACTGCTCATACTGCCCGACGGAGAAATCGTTCTCTACAAATTTTGCATAGGCGCCTTTCAGACCGGTACGAACTTTAACTGGATCTGAAAAGACTTCTGCCAGATTTTGTTTGGCTGTTGGCGGGTGCGTATTCTTTTGTGCTTCTGTTCCCAGGATTGGCAGATGAATGTTTGCAACTCCATCCATCTCCGGATCCGGCTTTGCGATGCGTTCTTCTGGTGAACGGAAGTCCACAATTAAATCCAGCAGACCGGAAAGCATCTGTTTATCTGCATCTGTTGCATTCCCAAGATCACCGGACCGGAACAGAAAACCATCTTTAATGCGGCGTCCGTCCATTGTGATCATTCCGCCCAGATCTCTTAATTAACTATTTTTTCTGCTGTTAATAGTTTGCTCATACCTTACTGATCCCCCCAATTTTTTATTATTTAATCTTTGAAAAGAATCCTAAGATCTCATTGACGCCAGCCTCGTCAAAAGAGGTAGCAGTGATAGAGTATAAATAATTGCCTACCAGGAAAACGACCTGCCGCTGGAAAATATCGGAGCCCTGCAGGGAACAGGTGCTTTGGATAGTTGCATAATCATCCAGAGGGAAGTTAATATCAACCAGACCATAGTTGATATTGCTTGCACCGGCCTGCTCTAAAGCGTCAGGAATTCCTTCGCTGATCAGATCCGTGAAGGATTTGATACCCATTGATTTGATTGTGCTTGTATGTTCACTTGCATTCTGTACGATAATACTGACATTTTCATGGAATTGAGCATCTTCCACGAGCGCATATGCTTCATAGAAAGATTCCCCGATCTCAGGTTCCGTTGCGCTGCCATTGTACTCATCAGCCAACTGTTCTTTTGTATAGAGGGTCCATGTGGAAGGAACCTTCATCTGCAAATTGATGGCTTCATTTGTATAAGTGTTACCAGACAGTGTTGCTTCCGGATAGCCAGTATCTTCAGGTTCTGCTTCTTTCGTAGTAACCTCTTCAGTCTGTGGTTCATCTTTTTGTGTTGGTGTAGTGCCGCCGCCTTTCGGTCCGCATGCTGCTAATACAAGAATTGCAGCCATGCAAAGAGCCAGCAGGATCGATAATTTCTTCAGTACTTTCATCATTTTCTCCTTTTAAAAAAACAATTTACGGTTGCATTGAGATTTATTTTATTATCTCCCACTGCATGCATTTCTGTCAATCGCGAAACAAGTGTGATATAATCAAAATGGTTAAAAAGGAGCTGCGTAAATGACCCCGAAAAATATCCGCATCAATGTTGGCAGGAAGATGAAAAGCCTCCACATCGATGAGAATACAAAGAAAAAAATAAAAAAGAAAGTCGTCGGTTCTGCTACGGCAACAGGGCTGGGTTTAAGTGTGCTTCTGGCAGGGTTGTTTCATTCTCCTGAAGAACTGACAAAGAAGAATACAGAAACGATCCGGCAGCAGGAGACCCCGATCGTTATGATGCTGGATATGGATCAGAATGACAATGCTGCAGATGATGGGGAAGAAACACAGGAAGAAGAGAAAAAGAGTATTTTTTCCCGGATCAAGAAAAAAATACTGCAGCTTCCTGCAGCGGTGCGTGCTTTAGTCGGCGTTCCTCTCTGGGCCATTGGATGGGTCATTATCCATTTTTTAAGTCTGGCCTGGAGCAGTGTGCTTTCACCAGTGCTTGGGATGATTTTAAAATGGGTTCTGATCACATTGGCAATCCTTGCTGTATTTGCCGTTGCTATGAAATGCGCGTTCCCGAAAATGCCGTTGAAAAAGATCCTAAGACCGCGCAATATTTTGATTATTCTAGGTGGAACGATTGTGCTGGGAATTGCCGACCAGGTCATTCCGTTATTCTGGAAGGATTATCCTTATTTCCGTTTTACGGCAATCATGGCAGGAGGGTTTGTATTGCTCCTTGCAGTCGGAATACCTCTGGTCGTTTCCTGGACGAGAGAACAGAAAAAAGTTGCGGAGACCGGGCAGAAAGTGAAAATGAAGGATGTTTTGGAAAATACATTTTTAACGGTAAAGCAGAAGAAAGAATCGTGAACATTTCTGTTTTTGGAACAGTTTTATAGAGTTAAGTTAGAGGAGAATGGAAGATGGGCGAGAAATGGATATGCAGTAACTGCGGAGCGGAAAATGAATTAAAGTTCTGCACAAAATGCGGGTCACCAAAACCGGAAGAAGAAGCTATTCCCGAGGTGAAAGTAGAAGATAATTCCTGGAACTGCTCCTGCGGACATGAAGGAAATACCGGAAATTTCTGCCGTAATTGCGGCCTGCCTAAAGAGCAGGGGGCTATGTTGAAGATGGCAGAAGAAGCGGCAGCAGAGCCGTTGGCTGA
>JAFWCK010000146.1 GCA_017536965.1 Lachnospiraceae bacterium
GAAATCCGTACAGTACTTCACAAGCCGAAGAAGAATCGCCTTCTACATAGTTTTCATCCGCATAATAGGTATTGGAAAAATGATGATCAATATTGATCGTGTGTTTTGCGGCATGGAAATACTTTTCTGCCTGCCCGATCCGTTCCAGGTTGCTGGCATCTAAACAGATCATCAGATCGTATGGTTCATGGTCCGGATATTCCGAGTTGATCTTATCAAAATTGACGATGAATTTCATTTTACCTGCCGGCGGTTCCAGATATACATCCGCTTTTACGTCAGGAAAATGGATCTGCAAATATGTATATAGACCCATAACAGCGCCAACGCTGTCACCATCCGGACGGATATGTCCGGTCAGGCATACACTCTTTGCATCTTTTAATAAGTCTCTAATGTTCAATACCATTTACCTCGTCGATTTTCTTCATCATTTCCATTGCATCCTCAATGGAGGTATCCATGATAAACTTCAGCTCCGGCGTATTTCTCAGATTAAGTCTGTGTGCAAGTTCCCGTCTCATAAAACCTTCCGCGCTTTTCAATCCCTCTTTGGTCTTCTGACGATCTTCATCTGTGCCCAGAACAGAAACATATACTTTACAGGTTTTCAGATCCGTGGCCACATCAACTGTTACTATACTGGTAAACGGATGGATACGCGGATCCTTGCTTTCACGGATGATCTCTGAAAGCTCTCTCATGACCTCATTATTGATTCGAATGTTTTTTACTGAATTTTTTCTCATCGATCTTCCTTTAAAATCAGTTCCGCGGAACTTCCTTCATGATATAAGCTTCCATCAGATCGCCTTCTTTGATATCAGAGAAGCCATTCAGGACAATACCGCATTCAAATCCGGAGCGGACTTCTTTCACATCGTCCTGGAATCTCTTCAGGGAAGCAATCGGGCCTTCGAAGAGCAGTTCACCATCTCTGGTCAGTCTGACTTTCGCATCACGGGTCACTGTTCCATCCGTTACATAAGAACCAGCGATAATACCAACGCCGGATGCCTTAAAGGTCTGGCGGACTTCCACGTGACCAGTCACGACTTCTTCGTAGATAGGCTCCAGCATACCCTTCATAGCTGCCTCTACATCATCAATTGCATTGTAGATGACACTGTAGCGGCGCATATCCACTTTTTCATGCTCAATGGTGTCTCTTGCAACTGCATCAGCCTGTACGTTGAATGCTATAATGATTGCGTTCGATGCACTTGCCAGAATTGCATCCGACTCATTGACATTACCAACACCAGAGTGGATGACTTTCACAACAACTTCATCATTGGACAGCTTCTCCAGAGACTCTTTAATTGCTTCCACACTACCCTGCACGTCTGCTTTGATGATGACTTCCAGTTCTTTCAGCTCACCGGCTTTCATCTGATCAAACAGATCATCCAGATTTGTCTTCTTCTTAGTGCCTGCAAGAAGTTTCTTTTTATTCTCTTCAATAAATACCTGAGCAAATGCTTTAGCATCTTTATCATTATCATAAGCAACAAAGACTTCGCCGGCGTTTGGAACACCGTTCATACCTGTGATTTCTACTGGTGTGGAAGGACCTGCCGAAGTAACTCTTTCTCTTCTGTCATTCAGCATTGCACGTACTTTACCATAAGCTTCACCCATTGCAATGTGGTCGCCAACTTTCAGTGTACCTTTCTGCACCAGAAGTGTTGCGACAGATCCACGGCCTTTATCAATCTTCGCTTCAATGACAAGACCTCTTGCTTTTCTGTTCGGATTTGCCTTCAGTTCCAGGATTTCTGTATCCAGGATCACCATTTCCAGAAGATCCTGAATGCCTTCACCCGTCTTAGCAGAGATTGGAACGAAAATAGTATTGCCGCCCCAGTCTTCCGGAACCAGATCATATTCCGACAGTTCCTGTTTGACCCTGTCCACATTAGCACCTGGTTTATCTATTTTGTTAACAGCAACGATCACATGAATACCTGCAGCTTTTGCATGGTTGATTGCTTCTACGGTCTGCGGCATTACGCCATCATCTGCAGCAACTACCAGAATAGCAACGTCGGTTGCCATTGCCCCTCTTAAACGCATTGCTGTAAATGCTTCATGTCCCGGCGTATCCAGGAATGTGATCTTGTCACCGTTTGGAAGCTGAACCATATAAGCACCAATGTGCTGTGTGATTCCGCCTGCTTCTTTTGCGATCACATTTGTTTTACGGATTGCATCCAGCAGGGATGTTTTACCATGGTCAACATGTCCCATAACGCAGACGACAGGAGCTCTTTTCTCAAGAAGTGCCGGATCTTCCTCTTCTTCTTTGAGAAGTTCTTCAATGTAATCGATTTCTACTTCATGCTCGACCAGGATATCCATATCCAGACAGATGCTTTCTGCAGTTTCAAAATCTAACGTATCGTTTACAGTAAGGATCTGTCCTGCAAGGAACATCTTTTTGATCAGCGCAGAAGGCTGCATCTTCAGCTTGGCAGCAAAATCTTTCACAGAAATAGTCTCCGGAAGTGTAATGACTTTGATTTCCTCTTCCTTATTCTCTTCTGCCTGTTTCTGCTGACGCTGTGCAGCTTTTTCATTTTCCAGACGATCAAATTTATCGCCATGCTGTTTGTCATTATGTCTTTGCTTGCCGCCTTTTCCTTTACCTTTGGAGTTTGCAGCAGGTTGATTCTGTGCAGGTTTTCCGCCGCCTTGCTTTTGGTTCTGGCCGCCTTTATTAGCTCCCTGTCCTTTGTTTTGTCCAGCATTTTGCTGTCTCTGTCTATCTTTATTTTTATCTTTCGATGGACGGCTGACCTGAATATCTTCTACCGAAACAGTGCCCTTTACGATTTTTTCGCGTAAAGACTTCACTGCTTCGCTTTCCTTAGCTTTAACTGGTTCTTTTGCAGTTTCTGTCGCAGCTGGCTGTACCTGTTCCTTTGGAGCTTCTTCCTTTGGAGTTTCCACCGCCTCCTGTGGTTTCACCGTTTCTTTTACAGTTTCCTGCTCTTTAGCGGCTTCCTGTTCTTTTGCTGCTTCCTGCTCTTTTGCTGCAGCCTGTTCCTGCTCCGCCAAAGCTTTTGCCTTCATCTCAGCCAGTTCATCATCCGGAATCCTGTCTTTTGCCGGACGTATCTGACTTGGAAGCGGTCTTTTAACGGTTTCTTCATCACTCGGCTTTCTATCTCTTGCAGGACGTACCTGGCTCGGCAATGGCCTTTTCGGTTTCTCCTGGCTGCGGCGCTGCTCATCACGCTGCGCACGTGCCATCGCGCGGCCTTTTTCAGAATTCGAATGCTGCGGATTAAATACAGCTATGATCTTCTTTTTCTTCTTTGGCTCTTCCGGCTCTTTACTTTTTGCCTCTGCAGCTTTCTTGGCTTCCACTTTGGCAATCTGCTTTCCACCGTCTTCGATCTTTTCTCCATCTGCAGTTCTTGTCGGAACTGTTTTTGGTTCTTCTTTCGCAATAAAATCAGGCACAGCGACTACTTTGATCTCCGGTTTGTCTGCCTGTGCAGTCTGCGGTGTCTCTTTTTTCCCGAATTTTTCTCTGACCAGATCGATCATATTATCCGGGCACGAACTCATATGGCTTTTTACATCGGCGCCCTGTTTCTGCAGAAATTCCACCAGGACTTTATTCTCGATGCCAAGCTCTTTTGCTAATACATGTATTCTCAAATTTATTCCTCCCGTCTGTTATTGCGCATCTACTTTCTTTAAAATGCTTTTGGCAAATCCTTCATCCGTTACCGCGATACTCGCTCTGTAAGCTTTTCCGATCGTTTTACCGATCTCTTCTTTTGTTCTAAAGAATCGTATCGGAATGTTTCGATACTGACACATGTCCGAAAAATGTTTTTTTGTATTGTCTGATGCGTCTTCAGCGATCACGACCAAATACGCTTTCATCTCTTTGACCGCTTTCTCTACCAGATACTCGCCGCTTACAAGTTTTCCGGCTTTCATTGCGATTCCTAACTGAGATAGTATTTGTTTAAAAGGCAAGCTTAGATTCGACATGTGTTCACATTGCTTCCTTTACTCTTCTTCCGAAGCAGACTCTTCATTTGCCTGCGGGTCGTCTGTTTCACCTTCGTATTCAGACCCGTAAAATTCATCTGCATCTTCTGCAGCGCCTTCAAAACCTCCTTCATAGATCTCGTCCAAAATATCAGCTGCCTGTGTCTCATTCAGGATGTCAATCTTAAATCCTGTCAGGCGGGCTGCCAGACGGGCATTCTGTCCTTCTTTTCCGATTGCAAGAGATAACTGATAATCCGGAACAATGACCGTAGCAGTCTTCTCTTCATCATCTGCCAGAACAGAGATAACCTTTGCCGGGCTCAATGCATTCTCAATTAAGATAGCCGGGTTATCAGACCAGTTAATAATATCGATCTTTTCGCCCTTCAGTTCAGAAACGACAGCATTCACACGCATACCATTCATTCCGACGCAGGCACCTACCGGATCAACATCCGGATCATTTGACCAGACTGCCATCTTGGTACGGCTGCCAGCTTCCCTTGCAATAGCAACGATTTCTACCGTTCCGTCTTTTACTTCTGTTACCTCAGATTCGAATAATTTACGAACCAGTTCCGGATGGGTACGGGAAACCAGGATACGAAGAGATTTTTTTGTATTCTTCACTTCCAGGACATAGACCTTAACACGCTCGCCGATGCGCAGTCTTTCGGACTTGACCTGCTCATTTTCATTCAGGATGCCGTCTGCTTTTCCAAGATTGATCGTAATGCTCTGATCATTAAAGCGCTGCACAACACCGGTTGCGATGTTCTTTTCTTTTGCCAGGAACTCTTCGTAGACATTGTCTTTTTCCCGTTCTCTCAAATTCTGCATCAGAACGTTTTTTGCGTTCTGTGTCGCTATACGGCTGAATTCTTTGGATTCAGCCGCCAGGCGGACCACATCTCCAACCTGGCACTGCGGATAGATTTTTCTGGCATCCTCCAGAGAGATCTCCAACAGTCCATTTTCAATCTCGTCTACAACGGTTTTCTCCGCATAAACGAAAAACTCTCCTGTCTCTTCATCGACTTTTGCAAAGACATTCTCAGCAGCCAGAATGCTGTCTTCTTTTTTCTTGTATTGGTTTTTATAAGCGGTAACCAATGCATTTTCGATCGCGCTGAGAATAGACTCCTTACTGATGTCTTTTTCTTTTTCCAGGATTTCCAGTGCTTCCATTAATTCGCTTGCCATATTATTTCTCCTTTATTTTTGTGCAAAGTGTCCTTTACATAATTACCATTCAAAATACTGCTTCACCGTCGCAATCGCCTTACGTGCGATCGTAACCAGTTCTTCTTTTTCCTCCCCTACATCAACTGTAAGAGATTCTGCGGAATAATCCTTCAAGTCACCGATCAGGGTTTTGACTTTTTCCGTTTTTTGTCTTCCTTTTTTATCGAACTCTCCCGGAATTAAAAACTCCATAGGCTGGAACAGATGTACTTCTACCGGTTTATTCAGGTTGCGTTCAAAATCTCTGTCTTTTTTCAATGCTCTGGTCAGTCCGGGAGAAGAAACCTCCAGAATATAAGCGTCTTTGATAAAATCCTCCTGATCCAATACTGCTTCCAGTGCACGGCTGATCCGCTCGCAGTCATTGATCTTTATCCCGCCTTCTTTGTCAATATAGGCTCTTAAATACCAATCACTTCCCTCCCGGACGTATTCCACATCCACGATCTCATAGGGATAAGTGTTCCCTTCCTCATCCGGGGTTTTGCTTTCTTTTTCTACGATTGGCTTCAGCAGCTCTTCGGTTCTTTCTTCTATCTTCATTTTCTATTCTCAACAATTGAGCGGGCCCTTTGGGTCCGCTCAAAAAGTTTACTATAGTTACTGCGTAAGTATAACTGCTTTTTCCTTTATTTGCAAGCAATTTCAGGCAATTTCTTTCTCTTTTGCCTCTAAAACAGCCTTTGCAAGCTGGTCTGCGCAGCTGGTGCCTTTACCTGCACAGTCATTACCCAGCAGGATCTCAGCGATCCTGTCTGCCTTCATTCCATCCACAAGCTTGGCAACAGCTTTCGTATTACCCGGGCAGCCGCCCATAAACTCTACGTTTGTAACAATTCCATCATTGATGTCAAACTGAATTCCTTTTGCACAAACACCTTTAGTAATGAATTGGTATTTCATCGTTTTCCCCTCCATTATTATTTCTTGACTAATATTACAAAGAAGGTGAATGAATGTCCAGTTTTTTATATTAAAAAAGTTCCCAGAAAGGGAACTTTTTGTGCAGCTCGTAGGAGAATTGAACTCCTGATTCCGCCTTGAGAGGGCGGCGTCTTAACCACTTGACCAACGAGCCAGAACGTACTTCGATAGTATAAGGGAACGCTTCCAAAATGGCAAGGACTTTTTATCCTATTTTCACGACTCCGTTATACAAGATCCTGAGACGGTATTCCGGGAACTCTCGATCAATATGAATGTGTCCTGCAAACCATTTTTCAAAAACAACATTTTCCATAATGAGATCCAGAAACCGTTCCACGCTGCTGTCATAATTCACAAAATCAGAATATGCTTCAAACACCGTCCGACGGACCTTTTCAGGAATTGTATGTGTGATCACATAGTCTACTTTATTTCCGATTTTTCCCAGATTATCGAACGCTTCCTGAAACACTTCCTTATCCGGTTCTTCCTGCGGCCACCAGCTTTCTCCTTCGATTCGGAAGATCTTATCCACGCTGGTTGCCCCGCCCATGATGAAAAAGCGGATCCCATCGATGGTGAAAATCTGACCATTCATCAGATACAAAATATGCTCCCTGATCCGGCGTACTTTTCCACCGTTCCACTCTTCGATCGGATAGCGCTCCAACGCATCATAATTTTCATGATTGCCGCCCACAAACAATGTTGTGTAATTACGGTTTTCATGAAAGTCCAGGACTGCGTCATCTTTTTCATTTCCGGTCCAGACCCCGCCAAAATCCCCCGCAATGATCAGATAATCATTACGGGTCAGCTTCGTTTGTTCACTGAAGTTCTCCAGATCTATTTTTTTGACATCCATCAGCCGATGGGTGTCACCGGTCACAAAAATCATATAAATGAATCCTATAACAGAGGAAGGTCTTTTCTAGGTACAGAACAGAAATACTCTGCATCATAATGTCCGACCGCCAGTGCAAGTACACAGTGCAGATCATCCGGGATGTTGTATTTCTGACGAAGTTTTGGTGTATTCATCGGTTCTGCTGCCAGCTTGATATAACAATAGCCTAATCCGACAGCTTCGATCATACGCCCCATGGTTGCTGCACAAAGCGCTCCATCGACTTCTGTAGGAGAAAATACCATGATGATAACCGGAGCTCCGTAAAACAGGCCATCCACTTTATCTTCGTTAAACTCTCTGTATTTGCTCAGGAAGAAAGCTGCAACCTCAGGGTTTTCTCTCATCTTGGCTTTACCGATCTCTCCGATCTCTTCCATGATATCGGCAAGCAGTTTATCGACAGCTTCCGGATCTGTTACAACCTTCAGTGCATTCTTCTGGCAATTCTTTGCAGTAGGAGCATATTTTGCAGCTTCAATGATAAGATTCAAGGAGTCTTCTGAGACAGGATCCTCGTTAAACGAACGAACACTCCGCCGCATCATAATATCTCTTCTGACGAACTGGATCGGAGTATTTTCATAGAACGAAAACTCCTCCACATCTTCAATATTGTATCCATCGCCGTCAATCATAATGACATCTCTCGGGCATACAGAAAGACAGTGTCCGCAGAACATACAGCGGCTCTCATCATACTTTAGTTCCCCGTCTTCCAGTTTCAGGCAGTCCTGAACACATTCGTCTACACAGGTGCCGCATTGAATACATAAATCTTTTTCAATCGTTAACATACGTGTATCCTTTCTTTCTCCGATTATTAGTAAGATTATATAAGTTTTTCTCTTGTTAGAAAAGACTTTTTATTTCAGAAAATCCAGAATGGAAAGCTGACTGGATTCTGGCATGTCTCCCAGTATTCCTAACTGGTATAACTTATCCGTTAAGGTGCTGGACAGTTTGGTACGGATCTTCAGATCTTCTCTGGAAGTAAAGTGCCCTTTTTGAGCTTCTTCTTCCAGTGCACAGGCTGCCTTTTCTCCCATTCCTTCAATTGCCTCAAACGCCGGCATGATCTTTCCATCAAAAATCTTGAATCGGCTGCCTCCAGCTTTATAAATATCGATCGGCAGGAATTCAAATCCCCTTGCATACATTTCTTCCACGTTATACATATACTTCAAAAGATCCTGATCCTTTGGCGAGGCCGTTCCCATTTCGATCCGTCCTTTGATCAGTTCCATTTCCTGTCTCAGTCTGTCCAGTCCCTGACACATCTTCTCATAATCAAAAGAAGCAGCACGAATACTGAAGAAAGCAGCATAATATTCCAACGGATAGAAGATCTTATAGTAGGCGATCCGGTAAGCCATCATGACATATGCCACAGCATGTGCTTTTGGGAACATGTACTGAATCTTGGTACAGGACCACAGATACCAGTCAGGGACGCCATTTTCTTTCATGGTTTTTTCCCATTCAGGCCACGTTTTTACTTTGCCCTTAGCCACGTTTCCTTTTCTGACTTGTTCCATGATATTAAAGGATAACGCCGGCTCTACTCCTTTTGAGATCAAATACAGCATGATATCATCACGCGTACAGATACAGGTGGAAAGGGTTGCCTTTCCCTCTTTTACCAATGTTTCCGCATTACCTAGCCAGACATCGGTTCCATGAGACAGGCCTGCAATACGTACCAGGTCTGAGAAGTTTTTTGGTTTGGTATCCATGAGCATCTGCATGACAAAATCGGTGCCAAACTCCGGAACGCCCAGAGTTCCAAGCGGATGCTCAATATCTTCCGGAGTGATCCCCAGTACTTCCGTTCCATCAAACAATTTCATGACAGAAGGATCATCCAGTTTAATGGATTTCGCATCAAAGCCTGTCAGATCCTCCAGCATTCGGATCATGGTCGGATCATCGTGTCCTAAAATATCCAGCTTAAGCAGGTTGTGATCAATACTATGATATTCAAAATGAGTTGTCACCGTGTGCTTTCCGGCATCGTTTGCAGGGAACTGTACCGGAGTAAAGGAATAGATCTCTTCTCCATGCGGAAGAACGACAATTCCGCCCGGATGCTGACCTGTGCTCCGTTTTACGCCTGTACATCCCTTGATCAGACGGTTCATCTCGCATTTCCGGATGGAACGGTTGTGCCGCTCAAAGTACCCCTTCACATAACCATATACAGTCTTATCCTGCAGGGTGGAAATTGTTCCCGCGCGGAACGTATGACCTTTTCCAAAGATCACTTCTGTATAGTCATGTGCATGTGACTGATACTCACCTGAGAAGTTCAGGTCAATATCCGGTTCCTTGTCTCCCTTGAATCCAAGGAATGTTTCAAATGGAATATCAAACCCGTCTTTGATCAGCGGTGTTCCGCAGACCGGGCATAATTTATCCGGCATATCACATCCGGCGCCCCCGGCATAAGCTTCCACCTCTTCGGAATCAAAATCACTATAGAAACACGATGGACAGCGGTAATGAGGCTTCAGCGGATTTACTTCCGTAATACCAGCCATGGTAGCTGCCAGAGAAGAACCGACAGAACCTCTGGAACCGACCAGATATCCGTCGCTGATGCTTTTTTGCACCAGTTCCCTTGCAATGATATACATAGCAGAATATCCGTTGGAAATAATGGAATTCAGTTCCTTTTCCAGCCTGTTTACCACGATTTCCGGAAGATCCGGCCCATACATGCTGTGCGCAGTTTCATAACAGATGGACCTCAGATTCTCATCTGAGTTTTCGATCACCGGCGGACATTTATCCGGCCTTACAGGCTCTATCTTTTCGATCATGTCCGCAATCTTATTGGTATTCTCTACAACGATTTCATAGGCAATTTCTGGTCCCAGATAATCAAATTCCTGCAGCATTTCTTCCGTCGTGCGGAAATAAAATGGTCCCGGATCATCCGCATCA
>JAFWCK010000147.1 GCA_017536965.1 Lachnospiraceae bacterium
CTGCATCCGAAATAAGGTGCCCAATAAAGACCCTGCAGTTCTGCGCCAACTTTATAAGCCATCTTCTGTGCATCTCCTGTACCGGTAGAAAGCGATGTCCCTGCACGCAGAGAAAGCGGGCTCACTGCAGACAGCATTTCTTCATCTGCTCCACAGTCTCCTGCAGCAAGGATCACTGCCTTTTTCCCTACAAAACGGAAACATTTTCCATCTGCATCTGCTGCCAGGAAAGAAACCACGCGTCCATTTTCTTCTTTTTCCAGTTCCTGTGCCCTCATTGGCCTGCAGATTGTTCCACCCATACGGGTAAATGCATCTTCTAAAACTTCCAGCACTAACTGTCCGCCTTCTGAAGAATAGCGTTCCCCAGCCGGCTTGAAATAATAATCTCCAGGAAAGGCTCCGATATCCGGATTCTCATAAACATCAGTGTAAGGAACAGCCTCCGCCTCTCCTTCAGAAAGAGAAACCAGCCAGGAAAGAGCCTCTGCGGATTTGTCCATATATTTCCACAGCAATCTTTCATTTACTCTGCTGCCGCAGGCACGGAGCCAGCGTTTGGCAAATATTTTTTTATCGATTCCATCCGGAACAACACCGATCAGTCTGCCTCGAGGAATAGATTCTGTCCGCTTATCCACAACAAGAACAGAAAGGCCTTTCTGTACACAGCGTACAGCTGCTGAAAGACCGGCAATGCCTGCTCCAACGACCGCTACATCTGCTTCAAAAGTCTTCTCAGGAGTTGCTGAAACCGGGTTGGTATTTTCCCATGAATAACCTCTTTTTACTGAACGTTCAGAATAAGAATATCTCATTTTTCAGTCCCTCCTTCTTCTTCATCCGGGATTCCACTTAAGACTCTTCCCAATACCTGAGAATAGCTGAATGCTCTGCCATAGCTGTTGCCGTTTAAAAGAAGTGGATAATCCACTCCATACATTCCGCCGCAGCAGTTTCCGATGGCATATAGTCCCGGAATCGGCTGATAATCCGCATCCAGGATATTCAGATCAGCATTGGTCAGGCAGCCTCCCATTACATCCAACAGGGAAGCTCCCATTTTTATGGCAATAAACGGAGCCTTTTCGATGGTCGTTAAGAGTTCTGGTCTTTTTCCGAAATCCGGATCATCACCCAATGCACACAATTCATTGTATCGGTCTATAGTTTTCTTCAGGTTTTCATACGGCACTTCCATCTTCTCCGCAAGCTCTTCAATGGTTTCACACACGTAACCATTTCCTTCGTCGATGTAATGCTGGACTTCCTCTTTCAGACCACAGTCCGGATTCCATTCAACATCATTAATGGCCATGCCTAAAGGCATTGCGCCCTGTCCGCCAAGAAGGTGGAACCGCTCGCCAAACTCATCCAGCCATTTGACATCAAACACTGCAAATGCCCAGGACGGTTCCGGCTGCATACCGATGCGAACGCTTTTTGCCTGCATCCATGTATCTTCATTCATGAAACGCACTCCACGGCTGTTGACGTGCAGATAGAAAGAATCAAAACGGCCATAAGGATGATTGTGCATAACAGGTGCCCAAGGCGCGTCATCAAATGCTGCTCCTGCCCAGTAAACCATTTTATGTCCATCTCCGTAATTGGATGTTTTCGGCCAGAAAAGATCGATCTCACGCGTCAGGGCGATCGGACAGAATTTCTCAAGCATTTCCAGATCACCGCCAATATCGCCGGTTGCCAGTACAACGCCACGGGTTCCATTATATCTGCGGCAGATGCCATCCTCACCAGTAGCAAGTACACCGGTGACTCTGCCGTTTTCATCTTTCTC
Organism: Lachnospiraceae bacterium; assembly: GCA_017536965.1. Lineage (GTDB taxonomy): Bacteria > Bacillota > Clostridia > Lachnospirales > Lachnospiraceae > RGIG5612. The sequence goes on from JAFWCK010000147.1 coordinate 1,802, forward strand.
TAAGTAATGGGCTTTTGTATTACGCAGAAGTTGGTTGCCATGAAGAGCGATCTGACGCTCAAAGGCTTCGATCAGAAGAGGACCCCCTCCTCTTCCCTTAAACCGGGAGCCTTCTTTTCTCACCAAATGATGACTGCCCTCATACTCCCCAAAGATTGGGCCTTTGAAGCAGCCGGTATAGATCTGCTGTTCCACATCCTCATCCAGAACACCCATGAGCCAGTTGAACACCTTCGGGCTGTTGTTGACAAACAGCCAGACCATGTCCTCATTCGGCTGGTTGCCGCTGACATCCAGCCAACGGCGAACGAACTCGTATTTATCGATCTTCTTCCCCATTTTTCTCATAAGGGGAGAATCCAGCATGGCAATCTGCCAGCCATGACCGCCGGCCGCGTCACATTTGTCCAGGGTGATGACCTTAAGACCCTTTTGGGCCAGACGTGTGCTTGCAGCAAGGCCGGAAATACCAGCTCCGATCACGATGACATCACTTGTCAGTGTCTCTTTGACCTGTTCCTCCGGGATCTTATCCGGAGGCGTTTCCCAAGACCAGCCCTCCTTTGGAGACTGGCAGGAATATGGTTTGTTCTTCATTATACCTTCTCCTTTTTTCAGTTTTCTAAATAAATACCTGTTTAAATTATACCTATTTGTTTTTTTTATGACAATTGTTTTATACTATAAAAGAATCACTAAAATGACGTTTTTTTAAGAAATAGAAAGGAAATACCATTATGAATTATTATGTGAACGGATCAGCCCTCTGCGAGGGTGACGGCAGCCAGGAGCGGCCGTTCAAACGTATTGGAGATGCCGCTAAAATTGCCATGCCTGGTGATGAGATCATTGTGGCAAAAGGTGTATACCGTGAATATGTAAATCCGGCACGCGGCGGAAAGAAAGACGCACGCATCGTTTACCGCTCAGAAGAACCTCTTGGGGCGGTCATTACCGGTGCAGAAGTTGTTAAAGGCTGGACAAAATATAAGAAATACAAAAATGTCTGGACCGTCCGGATCCCGAACGGCATCTTTGGTTCATATAACCCATATACAACAGAAGTCTACGGCGACTGGTATTTTGCCCCGGCCATCCGCCATACAGGTGCTGTCTATCTGAATGACCGCATGCTTTATGAAACAGAATCTTTGGAAGAGTGTATTGCAGGAGAAGTCTACACGCCTTCCTGGGTGCCGGAAGAATCCAAGTTTAAATGGTTCACGGAACAGGATGGAAATGAAACAGTTCTCTACGCAAATTTCCAGGGCGCTGATCCAAATAAAGAAAATGTGGAGATCAATGTCCGCAGACGCTGCTTCTTCCCGGAAAAGACCGGCCGCAGTTATATTACGGTAAGCGGTTTTGCTATGACCAAAGCTGCTACTACTTGGGCTCCGCCTGCAGCATTCCAGGACGGCCTGATTGGTCCGCACTGGAGCAAAGGATGGATCATTGAAGACTGTGAAATATCGAACAGTAAGTGCTGCGGTATCTCTTTAGGTAAGTACTATGATCCGGAGAATGATCATTACTTTACGACGAAGCACATGAAGAGTCCGACACAGATGGAACGGGATGCTGTCTGCCGCGGTCAATATCACGGCTGGCTCAAAGAAAGGATCGGTTCTCACATTGTCAGACGCTGCCACATTCACCATTGTGAACAAACTGGTATTGTCGGGCGCATGGGTGCCGTATTCTCGATCATCGAAGATAACCACATTCACCATATCAACAATATGCAGCAGTTGGGAGGTGCAGAGATCTCCGGGATCAAGCTGCACGCAGCCATCGACGTCACGATTCGAAGAAACCATATTCATCATTCTACCATGGGCATCTGGTGTGACTGGGAAGCACAAGGCACACGAATCTCACAAAATCTCCTGCATGATAATCAACGGCCTGATTTTGCGACATTTGCAGAAGGCGGCATGGGAAGCCAGGATATTTTTGTAGAGGTCGGACATGGCCCGACTTTGATCGATAATAATATTCTGCTTTCCAAAGCTTCCCTGATGATCGCAACCGAAAGTGTGGCAATGGTACACAACCTGGTGCTTGGCGCTTTTCTGGCTGTTGGCAGTGGTACCGGTCCGCGCTACACACCGTATCACATCCGCCATCGGACAGAGGTCGCCGGCTTTATGACCATCCTGCATGGCGATGACCGGTTCTACAATAATATCTTCGTTCAGAAATGGCCGATCATTGTAGATAAGGAGACTGGTGAAAAGAAGGAAAAGGAATCTCTGGTCGGCACATGGCAGTTTGATGAATACCCGACATA
>JAFWCK010000148.1 GCA_017536965.1 Lachnospiraceae bacterium
AGATGCTCTTTCCCTGGCAGATGCCGTTGTCCTGACAGACATTTACGCTGCAAGAGAGATCAATACTTTTGGTGTTTCTTCCAAAGATATTCAGGAACGGATCCAGGCAAAAGGGAAAGATTGTTATTATTTTGACACATTTGAAGAATCCGAAAAATTTTTAAAAGAAAATTGTAAACACGGAGATGTGTTAATAACTATGGGAGCGGGAGACGTTTATCTTGTAGGCGAAAACCTGCTTGCCCGGTAGTTATCCACATTGTCCACAAAATTTCAGGGTCCTCTTCCGGAGGCAGTCATGTATAAATTTTGTACAGCAAAACCCTTGACATGCCGTTTTCAAGCCACTCTTTCAGAGTGGCTTTTTTTCATTTTCAAACCCCTTTTTCTTGTCCACATTGTCCACATTATCCACATTATAAGCTCCATTGGCTGTCGGATTTTCGGGCCTATTTGCAAATCAAAATGAGTGTGCTATAGTCCACTTACATCCAAAAAGAATCGTGCGGTAATACGTGTTGTAGAACGCTGTAGAAAACCGTTTCTTCTCTTTTTGGATGGAGAGGTTTACAGGAGTTTTATGTTCCATGAGCAATTTTAAGTTACAACAGGAAGGGTTTACGAGTACCACCAGCGTGCCTAACAGCTTTATTGAAAAATATATGCCAAAGGCTGCCGGGGAATTCGTAAAGATCTATATTTACCTTCTGAAATGTCTGGAAGAAAACCAGTCCGAACTGTCCTTATCCAGGATCGCTGACAGTCTGGAAGATTCCGAGAAAGACATTGTCCGCGCCCTCAGATACTGGGAGCGTAAAGGACTTCTTAAACTTGTTTTTGAAGATAAGACCCTGGTTTCTCTTCAGCTGATCTCAGCAAATGAGATCCCGGGCGAAAGCGGGAACGCACCGCGTTCCAATGAGGAGTCTTCCTCTCCTGTTCAGGTCCAGGTCCAGACGAAGGATTCACAGACTTCGCCTAACCGGAAAGAACTGGAGAAGAAGCAGTATTCTCCGTCGGAGATCGAACAGTTCTCCGGAAAGGAAGATATATCCCAGCTCATATATATCATTCAGAAATATATGGGACGCGCTCTTACCGGCACAGATCTCAATACGGTATTCTTTTTCTACGATACGCTGGGTATGCCGGCAGACGTGATCGAATACTTATTTGAGTACTGTGTATCAAACGGTCATAAGAACATGCGGTATATCGAGAAAACTGCCATTGGCTGGGCAGAACAAGGAATCACTTCCCTTTCTGCCGCTAAGGCCCTCAACACCATATACTCCAGCAGCTGTTACCCAGTCCTGAAAGCTTTTGGTCTTACCGGAAGGCAGCCGTCCAAAGGTGAAGCGGACTATGTTGCAAAGTGGTCACTGTCCTACGGTTACTCCATGGAAATCATTCTTGAGGCATGTAATCGGACCATGAAAGCAATTCATCAGCCGAGCTTCGAGTATGCGGATTCCATCCTGAACAGGTGGAAAGCAGGCAATGTATCGACAATGGAAGATATCAAAGCTTTGGATGCCAAAAGGGAAGATTCCCTCGCCCGTGCTGAGAAGATAGCCTCTAAGAAGTCGTCTGTCGGATCGGGAAATAAACCGGCTGCCTCCGGCACCTCTTCGAACAAGTTTAATCACTTTGATCAGCGTACCTACGATTATTCCACGCTGGAGGAGAAACTTTTTAACTCATGATTTCCCGCTCAGCTTTTGAAACGATCCTAAAAGAATACGATGAAAAACAGCTGAACGCGGCAAGAATGCAGCAGCAAAAACGTGCATGGATCGAAGAAAAAGTCCCAAGACTAAAAGAGATTGAAAACCGGATCGCTGCTCTTTCCGTTAACAAAGCGATTGCCCGCATTGCAGGAGACTCTTCCATTGACGCGTCAGAAGAGATCCGTTCTTTAAAAGAAGAAAAAAAGACGGCACTCGCTGCAGCAGGTTTTTCCCTTGCAGATCTGGAAGCTGTCTATGAATGCGACAAATGCCATGATACCGGCTATGTCGGATCAGAAATGTGCAGCTGCCTGAAAAGACGCATAACGGAAGTTCTTTATGATCAGTCAAACATTAAAGCAATCCTCCGCGAAGAGAATTTCGATACTTTTTCTTTCCGGTATTATCCGGAAGGCCAGGCATTAGATGTAGCGAAGCAGGCAGTTTCGACTGCACGCCGCTTCATTGACAGCTTCTCTTCTTCAGATGAAAATCTGTTTATTACAGGAGGGACCGGTGTCGGAAAAACCTTTCTGACAAACTGTATTGCAAAAGATCTGATCGATCGTGGATTTTTCGTAGTGTACTTATCAGCCATCAGGCTGTTTGATATACTGTCGGATGCCGCCTTCGGTTCCAGAAAGAACGGAGCCGGAGCGGTGTCTGCCGAACTGATGAAGAAATACATTTTTGATTGTGATCTTCTGGTTATTGACGATTTGGGCACAGAGATGGTAAACTCTTTTATTAGCACACAGCTTTTTGAGTGTATTAATGAGAGACTGCTGGCTAAAAAACACACCATCATCTCTACAAATCTCTCATTAAAGCAGGTACAGGACAATTATTCGGAACGCGTTTTTTCCAGAATAGTTAACAAGTATACCTTGATCCGGCTGCTTGGAGACGATATCAGAATGAAGAAAAAATTGGAGGACTGGGATGCTGCGCGAAGAGATTGAATTTGAATCGATACCTGTTGGACCACTTGGTATTATTCCCCTGAAAAGTTGTGTTGAAATGGGGAACAAAATAGATTATTATATTACTACTTGGAGGAAGAATCGTGAGAGTGAATTAAAAGGCACAATTGCTTTTTCGGGATACGAAAAAGATACCTTCCTCGTGGGAGCTGATACTCCCCGGTTCGGATCCGGTGAATCCAAAGGACTGATCAAGGAGACCATCCGCGGAAAAGATATTTTCCTTTTAGTGGATGTATGCAACAACAGCCTGGAATATAAAATGGCAGGTATACCAAACCGCATGTCTCCGGATGATCACTTTCAGGATCTGAAACGTATTATTGCCGCCATAGGCGGAAAGGCCAGACGTATCACCGTCATTATGCCTTTCCTTTATGAGAGCAGACAGCACAAGAGAACCGGTCGTGAATCACTTGATTGCGCGCTGGGACTCCGCGAGCTTTATGATATGGGTGTCGATAATCTGATCACTTTCGACGCTCACGACCCACGGGTCATCAATGCTGCACCTTTAAATGGTTTTGAGAATATCAAACCTTCCTATCAGTTTTTGAAGAACCTTTGCAAGTATGAAAAGGATCTCAAATTTGACAAGGATCATCTGGTCATGATCAGTCCGGATGAAGGCGCCATTGACCGCAGTGTCTACTTTGCCAGTGTCCTAGGCATTGATATGGGCATGTTCTATAAGAGACGTGACTATTCGCAAGTAGTAGACGGTGTAAACCCGATTGTTGCCCATGAATATCTGGGTACAGACCTGGCCGGAAAAGATGTAATCGTTGTTGACGATATGATCTCCTCCGGTGGCAGCATGATCGATACGGCCAAAGATCTGAAAGATCGCGGCGCAAATCGCGTATTTATCTTTGCTACCTTTGGTTTGTTCACGAATGGCATGAGCAAATTTGATGAAGCTTACGAGAAAGGGTTATTTACCCGCGTCCTGACGACCAACTTGACCTACCAGAATCCGGAACTCTTAAGCCGAGAGTATTATACGAGCGTAGATATGTCCAAGTACATTTCCTACATCATTGATACCCTCAATCATGACGCTTCCATCAGCGATTTGCTGGATCCGTCATCCAAGATTAAGAGCCTGGTAGAACGCTATGAAGCCGGTCAGCTTTCAGCCGACGACATAGACAAGATGGAATAAGGAACTGTCTGTTATAGAAACTGCAGGAATCTGTTTTCGGGTTCTATGCTGATCAGAGATTTTCGGATCATCGTCCGTCTCTCTGGAGTACTAGAGAAAAGAGAGGTACTTCAGTTTTAAACAAGGGATCTGCTCTTTTTCGAACCACTACTGTTCGGGGAGGAACATGAGAACTTCATTTGATATAGCGTAAAGCTATACAGGCCTAAAGAAAGAGCAAGCAGGATTTATCCTCGACTTGCTTTTTCTTTTGCTTTTTTTATTTAATTATTATTTGATGTCATGATCAGATTTCCAGAACTTTGCTGAGGAAATCCTGGGTACGCGGGTTCTGCGGATTTCGCAGCACTTCTTCCGGTGTTCCCTCTTCCATGATGATGCCGCTGTCCATGAACAGCACGCGGTCTGCCACTTCCATTGCAAATCCCATCTCGTGTGTGACAACGACCATGGTCATTCCATCGGCTGCCAGCTGCTTCATGACCTGAAGCACCTCGCCGATCATTTCCGGATCAAGTGCGGACGTAGGCTCATCAAACAGCATGATATCCGGTTTCATACAGAGCGCCCTGGCAATTGCCACACGCTGTTTCTGACCGCCGGAAAGATTCTCCGGAAGCTCATTTACTTTCTCGGAAAGTCCTACTCTCGCCAACATCTCCAATGCGGTTTTCTGTGCTTCTTCTTTTGTTGCCTTTTTCAGATCAACCGGAGCCAGCGTCAGATTCCGCAGCACATTCATATTTGCGAAAAGGTTAAAATGCTGGAAAACCATACCGACGTTTTCCCGCAGTTTATTGATATTGATCTTTTTATCGGCAATATTCACACCGTCTACGATCACGTTGCCGGAGGTGATCTCCTCCAGACCATTCAGGCACCGCAAAAAGGTGGATTTTCCGCTGCCGGACGGACCGATCACAACGACCACTTCCCCTTCATAGATATCGGTGGATACGCCTTTTAAGACCTCGTTGGTTTTAAAGCTCTTATGAAGATTATCCACATGGATCTTGATATTACGCCCTTCTTCTGCCACGGTTCAGCCTCCTTTCCAGGATTTTTGCCACCTGCTGCAAAATAAGAATAATGATCAAATACATAAGTCCAATAATGAAATAGACTTCGAATGATTTAAACGTGATGGCAACAACATTTTTTGCTTTATTGACCAGCTCCGGGAATCCGATAACAGAAAGGATTGAAGTGTCTTTCAAGGTTATGATGAACTGGTTAACAATGCTTGGGATCATATTCCGGATAGCCTGTGGAAGCACAACACGGAACATGCCTCTCCAGTAAGGAAGTCCTAAACTTCTTGCAGCCTCCATCTGCCCAACATCAATCGACTGAATGCCGGCACGAATGATCTCTGCCATATAAGCACCACAGTTCAGCGCCAGGCAGATAGTTCCAGCTGTCAGCGCAGAAAATACGATTGGCATATGCAGATAGTTCTTAAATGCATACGGAACGCCGATATAGATGAAGAATGCCAAAACGATCATCGGAACGCCACGGATCACGTTAACATAGACCAGTGCAATAGCGTTGCAGACTTTGTTTTTTACAACGCTCAGAAGACCGAAAATAATGCCCAGGATACAGCCAAAAAGCAGACCAAACAATGCTAAAAGCAGTGTCTGCCCCATTGCCCTAAGCAGGATCATTCCGTATTGGGAAATAATCTGAGCCATGAATATACCTTCCTAACTTCATCATAAGGGCACCGGAGATATCTCCAATGCCCTTATTTGAGTATTTTCGTAAATCTTTTTTAGACCGTCTGTAAAGACGGTTACAGTCAAATATTATCCAAGATATTTTGCAAGGATCTCGTCATATTTGCCGCTAGCTTTTACGTTTGCAAGGCCTGCATTGAAGAGGTCGATCAGTTCCTGATTCTTAGCATCAAAAATAGCAAATCCATACTGAGCACCTTCATTCTGTGTGCCTTCAACAATCTTCAGAGCAACACCTTTTTTGATGTTCTGCTGCAGAACAACGGTATCATTGAAGCATGCTGCTGCCTGGCCGCCTGCAACCTGCTGATACATCATATCATCGTCATCCACGCGGACAACGGTAAATCCGTACTGGTCAGCAAGTTCTGTTGCATACTGGTCACTCATAGTACCATTCTTAACAGCAACCTGTTTGCCTGCCAGATCTCCAAATCCCTTGATATCAGAATCTGCTGCCACTGCCATGCTCTGATTGTCATCATAGTATCCGTCTGAGAAGATCCAGCCGTTGCTCTTTCTTTCTTCCGTAATGGAAGCACCTGCGATCATGCCGTCAGCCTGGCCAGCCTGGCACATAGCGATTGCGGAATCCCAGCCAACTCTTTGAAGATCATAGGTAAATCCCTGATCCTCAGCGATTGCTGCAAGAAGATCCAGGTCGATACCAACAAAATTGCCGTTTTCATCGTCAAACTCAAATGGGGCAAATACGGTGTCTGTAGCAATGATGTAATGTTTTGGAGCATTCACGTTGCCGGAAGCTGCGCCGGATCCAGCCGGTGCCGGGGTATCTCCACCCTTCTGTCCGCATGCTGCAAGTACGCCGACTGCAAAGAGTGCGACCAAACAAACTGCTAAAATTTTCTTAACATTTTTCATAGCTATCCCTCCATTTTTATCTGCCGGAAAACTACCCGGACAAATAATTAATAATGTGCGATTATACAAAAATGAAGCTTGAAAGTCCATATATTTTGACTAACAGTCAAAACCGTTTGAACTTTTTGTCAAATTGTTCGTGGTGTTTTTTTGTGTGATCCTAATGACGCTCAGTCCTTCAGATCCAGCTCGATCGGACAATGGTCCGAGCCGAAGATTTCTGTATGGATCTTGGCATCGAGGAGCCTTTCTTTCAGGCTTTCTGAGCAAATGAAATAATCGATCCGCCACCCTGCATTCTTTTCACGGGAACGGAAACGATAAGACCACCAGGAGTAGATCTGTTCCATATCCGGATAAAAGAAACGGAACGTATCGATGAGGCCGCTCTCCAGTGCCGCAGTCATCTTACCTCTTTCTTCATCCGTAAATCCTGCATTGTGACGGTTGGTTTTTGGATTCTTAAGATCGATCTCTTTATGTGCTACGTTCAGATCTCCGCAGTAAATAACCGGTTTCTTCTTTTCCAGTTTCTTCACATACTGCAGGAAATCATCCTCCCATTTCATCCGATAATCCAGACGTTTCAGTTCGTCCTGGGAATTCGGTACATAAACAGTAATAAAATAGAAATCAGCAAACTCAGCCGTGATCACGCGGCCTTCTTTATCATGTTCTTCGATCCCAAGACCATAGGTCACTGACAGCGGTTCTTCTTTGGTGAACAGTGCGGTTCCGGAATAGCCTTTCTTTTCCGCATAATTCCAATACTGAAAATAACCCGGAAGATCCAATTCCAGCTGCCCTTCCTGCATCTTGGTCTCCTGCAGACAGAAAATGTCTGCATCGATTGCATTGAAGAAATCCATAAAGCCTTTTCCCATGCAGGCCCGGATTCCATTGACATTCCATGAGATGAATTTCATTTTTGTTCTCCGCTCTATTTATTATTTGCATTAGCTGCGTGCTTATTTTCCGCTATTTGGACAGAGAATGTCAAGGTATCCGGGATGTTTTGAAAGTCCATTTTTTAAAAAAGCCAAAAATTTGCGTTTTTGTACCTCTTTTATTTAGGCTTCTTCGGTATTCCTGTTAGACTGAAAAATAATATTCCTTAAAAAGCCTTATTTTAAAGCATTTTTTAGAATTTGATCTTTTTAATCATTTTTCTATTTTTAATAATTTAGTCCTCCAAGGGTACAAAAACGCAAATTATTGGACATTTTTCAAATCAGACCATGCCTGAGGTCTGCAAGAGGACTAATAGATAGCAGGTATACTGCTTTGACAGTCCAGGGAAAAAGGATATACTATGGGATGACATGGAAAACAAGGAAGAACAAGCCCCTGTCGTTCTGGCGGGACTGGAATTAGATAGTGATGAAGACTTTGAGCACAGCATGGAAGAGATGCTGAGCTTGATTGATGCCTGCAACATGGAGGTCGTAGATGTCGTACGGCAGAAACTCCCTCATCCGGAAGCTGGTACTTATCTTGGAAAAGGAAAAGCCAACGAATTGAAAGAAGCCGTTCTGCAAACTGGTGCTGCTTACTGCATCTTTGAAGGGAACCTGAGTCCGGCTCAGCTGAAAAATCTGCAGAATATTACCGGTATCGAGGTCTGGGACCGTACCCGCCTGATCTTGGAAATTTTCTCACGCCGGGCACGGACAAGAGAAGCCAGGCTGCAGGTGGAATCCGCTTACCTTCAGTATATGCTCCCTCGACTGTCCGGTATGTGGCAGCATTTAGGGCGTCAGGCAGGTGCATCCGGCAGTATGTCTAACCGAGGTATCGGTGAGACCCAGCTGGAACTGGACCGCCGGCATATCAACACACGGATCGCCGAGCTGTCCCGGGAACTGGAAACAATCAAACGGACTCACGACGTACAACGTGCCGGACGTTTGAAAAGCACTCTTCCTTCCGTCGCACTGGTCGGATATACAAATGCAGGAAAATCCACTCTTCTGAACAAACTGGTGGAATACAGCGGCAGCAACGAAGATAAAAAAGTTCTCCAAAAGGATATGCTCTTCGCGACTTTGGATACCTCTATCCGCCGTATTCATACCGAAGGAAACAAAGACTTTCTTTTGTCAGATACAGTCGGTTTTATTGAAGACCTGCCGCATACACTGATCAAAGCATTCCGTTCTACACTAGAGGAAGCAGTTCATGCAGACCTGATCATCATCGTCTTGGATGTTTCGGATGATTATTACCGCTTACATAAAAAAGTGACAGAAGATACCCTGAAAGAACTGGAAGCCCATACAATCCCACGCATCTATGTTATGAACAAGGCTGACCTGCTTCCAGAAGTAAACGGCGATCTGCCTAAGATCAAGCAGGATGAAATATGGATCTCTGCCGAAAAAGGGAAAGGATTAGAAGAGCTCCTGGATATGATCCTGGCAAAAGTCTATGCCGGGAGTGAAACGCTGACTATTCTGCTGCCTTTTGCGAGAGGCGATCTGCTTAATCTCCTTCATCAACGGGCACATATCTTATCGGAAGAATATCTTCCGGATGGGACTCTGTTAAAGGTCAATTGTCCCGCAGATCTTTTGGATCGTTTCCGGGAATATACATATGAATAACCATAAAAAAGTGCCGGCATGAAGCCGGCACTTTCTTTTTCGATATTAAATTCTTCTTATGCGCGTGTTGCGTCGAAATCAGATTCGCCCATAGGATTTCCTGCTTTGCCCTTCAGAGCATCGCCTTCAACGGTTCCTTTAAGGGTGTTCTTCATATCGCCAAATGGAGTCTTGACGTTGATCTCGTAAGAGAACTCGTTTCCGTTGATCACACCGTTCTCAACTGGGGAGACATCTCCGCTCATGCCGTCGGTAACATTTCCTTCCAGTTTGCCGTCAACTTCTTTCACATCAAGTACGCTCTTCATATCGCCAAAAGGTGTATGAACCGCAATGTTCCATTTTCCATCAATAGCTGCCATATTAAATACCTCCTGTTTTTTTACGACAGTCGAAGATTGTTCCGACTGTCGATATCTTTATACTCATTTTGCATGTTTTCTATTCGTTCGTCAAGTTTTTCGCTGTGAAGAAAGTATGAATCTTTTTTTCTTCTGCCTGCACACTTCCCTGTGCAAACCCATTTCTTCCTCCTCCACGTCCGGAAAGAGCGGTATTCATTTCCTTGATCAGATCGCTGATCTCTCCTCCCCTCTTCATACAGGCATACCGGTAGCCTGATTCGCCTTTTATCTTTGTAAAAACAGCTGCAAGGCCGGAAACTTCATCTGCGATCATATCACAAAGAGTTCTTCCCTCTTCTGCATCAATTTTATCCGTGATCACCAGGGCATTGTCCTGCCCGCGAAAACTCTCAGCCCACAATTTGAAATAGTCATCTTCCAGCCGTGACAGCTTAGCCTTCAGGGCGATCAGGTCTTCCATCTGTTTCTGCACGATTTCCGGGGTTCGCTCTTCCTTTGTGGAAAGGAGCACTGCAGTCTGCTTGTTGGCCTGATAGTTCTTGTTCAAAAAAACCATAGCCCGCTTACCGCAAAGAAGCACCAGCCGTGTGCCTTCATGAAAATTGTGCGCAGAAACAATTTTGACCAGCCCGACCTCAGCACTGGATCTGACATGAGTCCCGCAGCAGGCGCAGCTGTCGGCTCCCGGGAATTGTGTGATTCGTACGGCTCCTTCCAGTTCCTTTTTGCTCCGGTATTCGATATCTTTCAGTTCCTCTGGTGTTGGCCACAACTCTATAAAAGGATGGTTCTCCCAAAGATAGCAGTTTGCCTGTTCTTCAATTTTCAGCGCATCTTCCATAGAGATCCGTGTGTTGTAATCGATCGTTACCTCATCTTCTCCCAGATGGAAACCCACATTATCGCAGTGGAACGCTTTGCAGATCATACCGCTGACAATATGCTCACCGGAGTGCTGCTGCATATGGTCGAAACGATGTTCCCAGTCAATCTTCCCGTGGATGATCGTCCCCTCAGAAACAAAAGGCTTTGCTTCAGCTGCTACATAATGCCAGATCTCTTCTCCTTCTTCCTGCACATCCAGAACCGAAATGACCTCCTTTGTCCCTTCGGTCATAATGACGCCCTGATCTGGTCCCTGTCCACCGCCTTCGGGATAAAATGCTGTGCGGTCAAATGCAAGAAGGATCATTCCTTCTTGTTCGCGGATCTGCTTGATAATAGCATCAAATTCTGTAAGATAAGCATCCTGATAAAATAGTTTTTCTGCCATATAATGAATCCTTTTATTCTGCTTCAGACATTCGCCGAAAGACGTCCTTTAATGCCGGATATAACTGTTGGAATTCTTTATAACGTTTCTGATACAATACTGCCAGTTCCGGATCCGGATCGATCGTTTCCTTTATCTGCACAATGCTTTCGCAGGCTTCTTCCACACTTCCATAAGTGCCATCTGCCACCATTGCCAGCATGGCTGCTCCTAGTCCCGGTCCCTGTTCTGTCTGCAGAATATCCAGACGGATATTTAAGACTGCTGCCAGGATCTTTCGCCAAACAGGGTTTCTTCCTCCGCGGCCACTCAGGTTGCTCCGCAAAACGGTAAGTCCCATCGCCTTTGCTGCCTCCAGTGAATCACGGAATGCAAACGCCACACCTTCCAAGACAGCCTGCACCAGATCTTTCCTTGAAGTATCCATGGTCATACCGATGAATGCGGCGCGTGCATTCTCATCATTGATCGGACTACGCTCGCCCATCAGATATGGCAGGAAATAAACATGATTCTTTCCGAGCTGTTCCAAAGGGATATCCAGTTCCCTGTCATAATCCTGTGTGCCAAAGACCTCCTCTAAAAGCCACTTGTTGCAGCTAGCGCATGAGAGCATGCAGCCAAGTAAATGGAACTTTCCATTTGCATGCGCGAAAGAATGCAGGCTGTTATTCTGATCGACCCTGAAAGTATCTCCAGGCAGGAAGATCGTGCCGCTCGTCCCTAAAGAAATGTTACAGGTGCCTTCGGTGATCGTGCCGGTCCCGATGGCGGAAGCCGCATTATCCCCAGCTCCAGCAATGACAAAGGTATCCTTGGAAAGCCCCAGCGCGTCAGCAGCATCAGGGGTAAGTGTTCCCGTGACAGCAGCAGACTCATAGACCTGTGGAAGCTGTTCTTCTCTAAGAGAACAAATCTGAAGCATTTTTTCTGACCAGCATTTATTGGCAACGTCAAAGAAAAGCGTACCGGAGGCATCGGATACATCCGTGGAGAAGACGCCGGTCAGTTTGTAATTCAAATAATCCTTCGGAAGCATGACCTTTCGAATCCGTGCAAAAAGCTCTGGCTCGTTGTCTCTCATCCATAATATTTTCGGTGCTGTAAATCCGGCAAACGCAATATTCCCCGTACAGTCGGAAAGAACATTCTTCCCGATTACTTCATTCAGGTACGCGGTCTCTTTTCCGGTCCGCCCATCGTTCCAGAGAATGGCTGGTCTGATGACAGCATCGTTTTCATCCAGCGCCACCAGTCCGTGCATCTGTCCGGCTGTACCGATACCGCGGACCATCTGCGGGTCCAGTCCCTCAATAAGCTGTCGGACACCTTCAAAGGTTTCTTTGATCCAGACTTCCGGATCCTGTTCACTCCATCCCGGGTGCGGGTAATCACATGGATATTCTTTTAAGACTTCACGGACGATTGATCCGTTTTTTTCCACCAGTAACAGTTTCACAGCGGAAGTGCCCAGATCAATTCCAATGTAATATTTTTCCATAATGGCGGTCCTTATTTAAAAACCTTCTGTGCAAACTCTGTGAAAAGGATACGCATCGTACCCCAGTCATGCGGATAGCCTTCTGCGATGAAACGAACCAGGTTCGGACAATCTGTCATGCCGTGTTCTTCCAAAAGTTCATCGTCCACATCAAATGCTTTCTTTGTTCCATCCTTTGATCCAATACCCCGGAAGAATAATTTAATTTCTTTTTCAAAATTCTCCCTGTCAAACATTTTCAGCAGATGGTTGTTGACCTCAAGGGATTTGTCCACATCTTTTTCCGGACCGCCTACATGACGCATGAATCCACTTAAAAGTCCAATATATGCAAATGTATCCATGTTATGCAGACCGATCAGGGAAGACTGCATAGAACCCATAGAAAATCCTGCAATGCCGCGGTGCCATTTATCTTTGATCACGCGGTATTTCTTCTCTATGAACGGAATAAGGCAGGTGAGCAGTGATTTCTCAAACGGATCCTGGAAATCGGCAAAAATATTGTATTTTCCATGGAACATACCGTTCGCCATAACAACAATAAACGGCAATGCTTTTCCATCTGCGATCAGATTATCCAGAATAAAGTTGATCTTTGCATTATAGATCCAAGAGGTCTCGTTCTCACTATAGCCGTGCTGCAGATACAGCACCGGATATTCCCCGCCTTCCTGATAGCTCGGTGGAAGATAGATCAGACAGCGCTCCCATTCCTCCAAAACATCCGAATAATAATACTCTGTCACAATGGAGCCATGCGGCACATCACGAAGTGTCATATATGGCGCATTCGGATCCGGGATCTCCACGTAATTCATCAGAGAATTATTGCAAAAGAATGTCGGACAGAACTGGCTGACAACATCTGCCCCATCTACCCGGAAGGTAAACCCTTTCGGACCGACAAATTCTTTGTTAAATGGCAGGGTGGCTCTCCAGATCCCATCTTCTCCTTTTTCCATTTGCAGTCTTGGATCTGCTCCAAAGTATACGCCAACTTCTTTGGCTTCCGGAGCATAATAACCGATGTAAACATCGCCATTTTCCAGCACCCTCACACCGGTGTCCATTGCTTTGTATTCAAAGAATGCTTTGTCCGGCAGGGTCTGCGCTTTCAGTGGCGCGAATGCGCAAATCTGTGCATCAAATGCTCTGTTTTCATTTTGTCCCATAAATTTCCCTCCTCTATTTTTCCGTTTTACGGTATTCTGCTTTTGCATGAACCATGATCTCCAGAAGCACGCCGCTTGGGCGGATCCGTACTTCCTCTGTTTCAATCTCAATCAACGGGTCATCCCCTAATCCCTGGAACTGCGCACGTTTTTTAATCTCTTCCAAAGCCGTCTTTTTGCCAAATTCTACAGCATCCGGCCTGCGTTTAATCATATACTGCTGCTGATTTGCAACGATCATATAACCAATGATCGAATAGCCATCATATTTGGCAACGACCGGAAGATCCAGTCTGGCTATACGACGCCCTGCAATTGCACCAACTGCATTCGCTACATGCGAATAAGGGGTAATGACGGCTCTGGTCCCTAACAGATCTGCAACATGTCCTAAGAAGACATGGATCGGAGCACCAATTCCGATCAACGGGATTGGCACAGTCAAATTCATCAAGGCTGTACTGTCCTCCATGTCTTTTCCTTCCACACGCGCGCATGCCTGCTCATAGCAGGAATCCAGAAGTACATCTATATTTTCCGGAGTATAAAACTCCGCTTTTCCTGCAAACTCATGACGGAGGGCAAAAGAAGCGATGCTCTTATACATTCTCCGGTGTACTTCACTGTAGATCCGATCCGGAATTGCCTCCTCGTCCTCTTCCACATTTCTTGCAAAGAAACGGATCATCTCTTTTGCAGCTGTATCTTTATAACCGGTAAAATCGCCTTTGATGATCATGATATCGGTTGGTGTCAGACCGCTGCGCATGATCACACCTTCCTGTTCTAATCGGTCGGTCCCCATGTGATACAGATCCCCGCCGGTTTTCTTCAGGAATTCCCGCATGATCAATGGTCCCTTTTTCAGGATTTCACAAACCTTTTGTTCATATTCTGTATATCCCGGCTTGCCGGTAATATCTTTCTGCAGTAAAAAGAATTCATGGATCCATCTGGTATGAGATGTGTTTTCTGCCACCAGTTTTTTCAGATCAGTCGCCACATGCGGATATTCTGCTGCCAGTATAGAAACAGGGATTACCCGGACTGTATCCAGGAATAATTTCCCATCCCGGTAGCGGACAGCCGTATCTCCTCCCAAGGAAACAGCCTGTGCATCCAGGCCTTTGATAGCGGTTTTATACTGGCCGATCATAATACCCTCTTTGGCCATTGCCGGATCATGATTACGGATCAACGCCAGGTCAGTTGTGGTACCACCCATATCTACCACGAGTGCATTCTTCTCTCCGGCCAGATCACAGCCGCCGATGACACTGGCGGCCGGACCGCAAAGAAGTGTTTCCACCGGACAGGTTCTTGCCATTTCTTCAGACATCAGCGAACCGTCACTGCGGACAATATACAACGGAATGTTTTCCAGCTTCCGTTTCTCCATGACATGATGTACGGCTCCCATAAACTCTGCAATCAACGGGATCAGTCTGGCATTCAGCAGTGTGCTGGCACAGACCTTCAGGATATCCGTCTCCTGGGAGATATCATAAGCAATGGTAAGCGGTATCGTCAGTTCTTCCTGCAAAAGACGCAGGGCAGTCATCTCAAAACGACCGCCATTTGCATCCGGATAAGTCTGTACTATACCAACAGAGTCACAATCGTTAAATAATTCCGGGGCTTTCTTTTTCAGGTCGTCCCAATCTGGATCATATGGTTCCGAAAACAAATTTTCCGGTTTTGCATCCAGAACGATGATCTGGGAAATATCATTGATTCCATAACCGGATAAAGTTTTCTGCAGCCGTTCGATCATTTCCGGTGCAGCCCCGATCAGAAGGAGCTTGGCACGGCTGCCCTTATTCTCCACGCAGGCATTAGTCGCCAATGTGGTCGAAAGTGCAATGGCTTCTGCTTTATGCAGCAGATCATCCGGCAGCTGCTCCAGCACTTTGCCGATTCCAATTTCCAGATTCGATTTGGTTGTCTGTGTTTTTCCGGTCGCGAGGATTTCCCTCGTATCCAGATCATAGATGACTGCGTCGGTACATGTACCGCCGGTATCAATTCCGATTCCTAACATAACTTCCCCCCGGAGTATGATAATGATGATTGTTTTCTATAATAATGATAAAAAATACTCCGATCCATTTCTATAATTATATCATTCAATTTTGGTCTGTTCTACGGTTAGCAGTTTCCTGTATAAACAGACGTCAGATATTCTCTTGCAGCTTCTGCAAAATGATATATCTTTTTCACATCCGTCGGCGGAACATGCTTCATCCTGCCTGCCGGGAAGAAACGCGTTACATGCAGTACGATCGCTGGGTCAATTGATGAAATGATCTGTGCAATGGTGCGCATTTCTTCTTCGGTGTCATTGAATCCCGGAACGATCAACGTCGTCACTTCCACATGTGCTATATTGCTAGCCCTCCGGATCGTATTTACCACTGCATCCAGATCCCCTCCAATGGAGCGGTAAGAAGGTGCATAAGCGGTCTTCAGATCAATGTTATAGGCATCAATAAATGGCAGAAAACGCTCATGTGCTTTGGCAGTGATCATCCCATTTGTTACCAGCACATTTTTTAATCCTTCCCTATGCGCCAGTTTCGCCGTATCCTCAATAAAACCCGGACAGATCATTGGCTCATTATAGGTAAAGGCGATGCCGATGTTTCCCGCCGGGACCAGTTCTTTTGCCTTCTGCACAATCTCTTCCGGAGAGAGAAATACAGACTCTGCCTCACCCCTGGAAATGCTGTCATTCTGGCACCAGGGACAGTTCAGATTACATCCAAAGGAACCAAGTGACAGGATCCGGCTTCCAGGATAAAACTGCGCCAACGGCTTTTTCTCGATCGGATCTAGGGCAAGTGAGGTAACTTTGCCGTAATTCAAACTGGTAAGTGCACCATCCTGCATCGTCCATGCATGACAGATGCCTGTCTTTCCTTCTTGTATATCACAATGATGCGGACAGATCTCACATTTCATCTGCAATGACTTTCCACAGTAAACCTTTCAATTTGATACGGTTCTCCTTCACGAATACCTGCCTTTTGCAGAGAAATAAAGATCTGCTCTGCCGGTGTATCTACGCCTTCCAGATTAGGAAGCAAAAGTCCTCTTTTATGGCCGCTTGTCACGATCACTCCATAGCGTTTAGCATCCAGATCTTTCATAGCTGCCGGCTCAGCCTGTGAGAGCACATCCACACTATATTCCAGATCTGCCAGTTCCTTCTCAGAAACCGGCATAAAGCGCGGATCACGGGTACCTGCCTCAATGGCAAGTGCAATGATCTCGTTTGCCACATTTTCTGTACAAGCAGAGATGGTACCGATGCAGCCTCTTAATTCTCCGTTTTTATGAAGGGAAACAAATACTCCTGCCCGCTCTTTTGTCATCCAGACAGGAAGATCATCCGGCACCTTTATTTTTCTCCGGTCTTTCACATAAGCTTCCAGTGACATCTGTGCCAGACGCGGGCAATAGTCTTCTACATCATAATCACAGATGGCATAGCCCACACCAAACGGTCCCTCATAGGAGTGAAAATGCGGTATCACCTTATCATTTTCCAGTGCACCGGAAAGAATGATAAATCCCGGAAGACCGCACTCAGCAGCCTTATCTAGAAACCGCTCGTCGTATTCCAGGAATGTACCAAAATCTGCATCTTTCATCTGCTGCGTGATCATCTGGTCAAACTCCGGTCCTTCTTTTGCAAATCCATATGGTCCGTCAACTGTCAGTTTATGAGATAGGTCACCACTTGCCAGAATGGATGCTTTTCTGCCTGTATGCGCAATGGCTCTCTCCAATACTCTTCCCATTTTCAGCAGGTCCTCATTCGGGAGGAAAGAAGGAGAAAGGCGCACAACCTGGTAATCCTTATACTGTTCATCGATAAACAAAAGTGGTACACAAGTTCCATGATCCGGCTCCTTTTCATAAAGTGGATCCTGACTGACCGGCAGGTCTTCCTCCTGACATAAGTGAAGGATCTCATCGATCAGTTCCTTATCATATGGATGACTTACGCGTTCCTGCGGAAAGCCAAACATCACCAGACTGTCTGTATAAACGTCGCCAGGTGAGATATAGAACGCATCGCGGTACATAATGTTATGCGGGGAGATGATAATGATCGTCTCCGGTTTTTCCTGCGCAATTTTACGAGAAGCACTGCGATAAGAATCCAGTGTTTTTTGAATCTTCTTTTCTTCACCGCGTCCTACTGCCGGCCGGGCAATCGGTGCATGCGGCATAATATAAGCAGAAAGCATCTTTGGCACCTCCTATATAAATGAGAAAAGCTTTTTCTATGAAGGATTATACCTTTCCTTCGGGACAGATTCAAATCAGCCCGAAATAAAAACTGCCGCACCCTAAAGTGCGGCAGCCTGCGTTATCACTGATTACTTCCTTTTACGATTATTTGTCTTTTTCTGTAATATCGCTCATATGCTCAGATGCTTCGTTCATCAGAGCAGCACCCTTGGACAGTGTCCAGTGACGATATGTACCTGCAGCATCTTTTGCAGCGATTGCTTTCTGAGCTGCCGGTGTATACAGACCATACTCATGCTCGATCAGATTCTCAGTGTAGCTCTTGTCGGTATGCTCATTTCTCGGCAGCGGCACGTTCTGCTCGCCAGCCAGGATATCCTGCACCTTCTTGATGTCTACCGAATGAGCGGTCGTTCCATCTGCTACTGCGACTGCTGCTGCAACACCAGCTGCCTGGCCTGTACCAACACACTGCGGAACCAGGTTGACACAGTCGATAGCGATCTTGTCAGCGGAAATATGACGCCCAGGTGCAAGAAGGTTATCAACCTTCTGCGGAAGGATAGAACGATAAGGAATCTCGATCGGTGCGTTGTCATTCAGGCTTTCTACTGTGCAGTGCCATGCGATAACATCCTCATGCTCTTTCGGGAATGCCCAGTCGTCAGAGGAGATAATATGCTCGCCGACGATTCTGTGGGATCCGCGGACACCGGTCTGCGGTGCAATATCATAAAGGTATGCATCTTTCAATACCGGACTTGCTTTTCTCATAAAGTCAATGACTTCACGTAATTTCAGTCTTGTGCCCATCTCGGTTGCGGTCAGGTCTACGATCTTGGAGCAGTCACGGTGCGGCTGCCAGTTATTGACCCAGCTGACCTCATCAGTCGGGCCATCGATCATAGCTGCCATGAAGCCGTGAATCTTAGCAAGACCCTGCATGAATTCTTTTGCTCCGTCTCTATCAGTGTGGAACCACTCGTTAAATGCTTTACGGGAGAATCCGCCAACTCTGTAAACCAATGCGGAAGAACCGCAGCGGCACTCATCATCGATCGAGTTAGAAGTTGGTGCGCCGGAAAGTCTGCAGATATCAGCATCGCCGGTTGCATCGATCACGACCTTTGCCATGACGGCTTTACGGCC
>JAFWCK010000149.1 GCA_017536965.1 Lachnospiraceae bacterium
CAGGAAACAGCTGCTGCATTATGAAACGATCCGTATCGTTGCGTCTGTCATGTCCCTCCATCCAGATGATCTGGTGCAGAGGATGCAGACCAGACGAAAGAAAACACTGATCAGGTGGCTCGCCGTGATCGCGGCAGTAGTCCTGATCATATCCGCAATCTTTATACGTCTTGGCATTGTCGCGCACAATGAGGGAAAGATCGCAGAGGAACAGACACAGCTGAGTGTGAAAACAGCAGAACGTACGATTCAGGAGCTGCCGGAACTTTTTGCAGATGAACCGCTTGCCCTGACGTATGTGGAAGAGGCGATCCGGAACGCCAGAAGCTCTCTTGCGGAATTGGGACTGGAAGGGCTTCTTGACAGTACAGAAAGCGGGGAATGATCATGAGCTTTAAGTATGATGTATTCTTCAGCTACCGGCATAAACCTCTCGATGCAGAGATCACAGAGAAGGTCTTTCATTGGTTTGAAAACTACAGGCTTCCTCCATCGCTGAAAGAGAAGGGCGCCAAAGATATAGAAAGAGCGTTCCGAGATACGGAAGAACTTCCGGTCAGACGGATTCTGACTGAAACCATAGATGAAGCCCTGAAGTCATCAAATGCCCTTGTTGTCGTATGTTCTACAGACACACCGTCTTCGGAATGGGTAGACCGTGAAGTGGAGCTTTTTATAGAGCTTGGCAGAGCGGAGCATGTGTTCCCGCTGCTGATCAATGGCGATGAGAATACTTCTTTCCCGCCATCACTGAAGAAGATTCCGGACATCGGCGAAAGAGTCATGGATGTCCGTACGGAGGGCGGCACAGCAAAGGAGATCTTAAAGAAAGCACCGGATGAGCTTTTAAAAGCGGTCGCGGACATCACAGGCTGTGATCCGGGCGAACTGCGAAGGGAAAACAGTTTCCGAAAAAACAGGCAGACCCTGCGAAGGACCGTGAGCATCGCTGCCATCCTGATCGTTGTTGGTATTGTGTCATACCTCCTCATGTCATTGGCGCAGAACTACAGGACAAAAGCACAGCTTCAGGAGCAGGCCACGCTTCGGATCCTGAGTGAGCTGACGTATGATCTTCCGGACCATCTGACAGATGTGCCGGGCACCTACTCCCGCATTGCTGGGATACTGGAAGAGAATGCCCAGACGATCGATACGATCATCGGACTGTCCAAAAACCGCAGCAAAGCGGTTGTGGAAGCATCCGCAAACCGGGAAAAACTCGCAAATGCAAGAAGCGTACTTGGAATGTACGAGGAGGCACTGGAAGCGCAGGATACCGCTATTTCGTCTTATGAGACTCTGGCAGCAGATGGGAAAGAAGATTTTGTTCTTGCTTATGGGTCATCCTATAACAACAGAGGAAATATCCTGCATGCAGCCGGAAGATACAGCGAAGCAGAAACAGATTATCAAAAATCAGCCGGAATCCTTCAGGGCATGAAGAACCCGGATCGTCTGGTCCTGGCCAGAATATACGGAAATTTAGCCGCAAATGCAGTCAGTATGGGAGAAGATTCCGCGGATTCTTATTTTCAGGAAGCGATGTCTCTGCTGGAAGAAAACACAAATGATCTGGAGTATATCCAGGAAGCAGCATCGATCCTCTATAACCGCGGTGTCGGATTATACAGGGCAGGCAGATATGAAGAAGCGGCAAACGCTCTGGAGCTTTCCTCGCAGAATGACCGGATCATTTTGGAAGCGGCAGATAACCGTCAGAATCAAATGGCTTACCTGAACTGCATGTCGATCCTTGCAGCATGCCTGACAGATCTCGGAGAATACGGAGAAGCTGAGAACAATTACCAGATTGCAGAAAAAGAAGCAGAGGTACTTGCGAAGGATACGGAAAATCTGAAAGATCAGATCCTGCTGGCAGACTTTTATAATAATTACGGCCTTTGTCTTAATTCACAGGGAAAGTATGAAGCCGCAGATGGATTGTACAGAAAGGCTGCCGGACTCTATGGGCAGATCTTTGAAACAACCGGCTCTGCTTCGTCCGGAACCGTATATGCGGTATCTACGTTGAATACAGGAGAAAATGCGTTCAAAGCAGGAAAGTATGCGGAAGCGGAACAATTGTTCCGGGACGGGCTGGCAGTTTTTGAAAAGATACGCAGCGAATTGGATGTTTATGATCAGGCCCAGTATTATACCTGGCTATCCTATCACAGACTGATCAATCTTCGTGATTACAGCGGGGCATATGAAGCAGCAGCAACCGCATGTACCCTGCAGCCGAACAGTATACTGGCCAACATGAATCTAGGATATGCATGTCTTTACTGTGGTTATGAGGAAGAGTGCGACAGGGTGCTGGGAGCCGTTGCGGCTTCAGGAAAAGGTCAGGCAGAAATGATACGGAACGATCTTAAGGCGCAGGCTTTGGCAGGCCTGGAAAGCGCCCATGCTGACGCAGTCCTTCAGATGCTGAAAGAACTGTATCCGGAATTGCAATAGACCCTTCAGAAAGGGAGTTTTACAGTTATGGAGAAAAAGAAAAAAAGGATCCCGGTCATATTTATAGCTGTGTTCGTGATCATGGCTGCTATGCTTGTGCTATGTTCCTGCCGGAAAGCGGATTCATCCAAAGGAAGCGCTGAACTGAAAACGGAGAAAACCGAAGAACGGTATGAGATCATTGCTATGATATCAGAGGGGAAAGAATCGACCGCAGAAGATCTTGCGCTTCTTAAGAGCAAGGGTCTTTCCTGTACGATCGTTTTAAGACCGGATGGGACAGGCGTCCTGGATCTCTTTGGGGAAAAAACAAACCTGACCTGGGATGAAAAAAACATTTCTGCCGGCACAAAAACCATGCCTTATACGCGTAAGGACGATCAGCTCACACTTACGGATGGAAACTCATCGCTCACATTTCTGAACACAGATGAGTCGGAGGGTGCAAAATGAGTCTTTCCTTGATCGTGGTTTATCTGATCGCGCTTTTACTGTTTCTGATACTGATGCTTTCACTGGGCTTCCAGCCGCGGATCATGTCCAAGATCACCGGATCGTTGCTGATCATCGCATGCATTTTGGGCACGGTCTTTTACGGATACGGATATTTTACGCTAAGCGGCAGCATCCCGATGGCAATTGCGAGAACGTTGTTCTCCGTCTTCTGTATGTTTTTGGGCAGAAATGAGATCAGTTCTATTGCATCCGCACCTCTGTTTGCAAGCCCGGTCATGATGATCATTCTGTATATTACTCATCTGATAGCGCTCTATTGTACCGCCAGCGCCGTGATCGCCACGCTCGGGCAGAGGCTGATCCGCACACTGAATCTCCTACTCACAAGAAACGGTGATCTCAGCCTGATATACGGCGTGAATGACGATACCGTATCACTGGCACAGAATCTTCCGGGCAAGACCAAGATCATTTTCATAGATACGGGAAATGGGGCACCTCTGGATCAGAAGATCCTGAAAATGGGTGCCTTGATGCTTGCGGATGAGGATGCAAAAAATGGGGCACCTGGTTTATTAAAAAGGATCGGAATGCGGCCGGGGAAACGCCATATTTCCATTTATTGTATTGATGATGATCCTTCTGCAAATCTGAAATTTGCTATTTCACTTAAAGATTCTCTTAAGCAATTTGGGATAGAGCCGTCCCAGACCAGCCTTACGGTGGTCCTGCCGGATGAGGCTGTTTCTGCAAACCTGCAGGCTTCCGGGGACACTTACGGATATGGCGGCGTGATCGCTTATGAGAAAGCGGAACTGATCAGCCGTCTGATGATACATGCATTTCCGCCTTGTGATACGATCCGCTTTGACGGAAAAGGAAGAGCGGATGAAAATTTCGAAGTGCTGATCGTAGGTTTTGGAAAGACCGGTCAGGCGGTGCTTCGCTCGCTGATCATGAACGGGCAGTTTGCAGGAAGCAGATTCCATGCAATCGTCGTATCAAAAGATCAGACGCAGCAGGCCGGCAGTTTTTTCAATCGATATCCTTCCCTTTGCGAACAATATGATATTGAGTTTATCGATGCGGATGCAAGGAGTATTGAACTATACGATAAGATCGTGCAGACCGGCCCTGCACTGAATTATGTTGCAATCTGTGTTGACAAGGAAAAAGAGGCGGGAGAGATAGCGGTTGAGTTTTCACGCCTGTTTGACGATCTCGGGATTCATGCTCTGATCATTCAATGTCTTCCAACCTGCATACGTAAAAATGCAGACAGCCGTGGGCCGGCAAAAAATGTTTCTGTATTCACACCAGAAATACTTGCAGATGAAATACTGGATGCTGCTGCGATGCAGATCAACTGCGGATACCACGGAGGCGATAGCGCGTCGGCAAAGGAACTTTGGGCAAACTGTGACTATTTCAGCCGCATGAGCTGCCGTGCCAGTGCGGATTTCCTGGGCGCTTTTCTGCGTGCAGCAGATGTAGATGTGAATAATGCGAAAGGAGAAGCCTTCCACTTTTCTCCGGAGATACTTGAAAACCTTGCCTGTACGGAACACCTGCGATGGTGTGCATTCCATTTTGCAATGGGATACAGACCAATGTCAGATGAAACCTGGAATGAAAGAGCAAAGAAATATATAGAACAGAAAAACGCGGGCGAAGAACCGCTGCGGATCGGAAAGGATCCGATCCATCGGCAGCATGCATGCCTGATCGGATGGGAAGAACTGGATATGCTTTCAAAGAAGGAAAATGACATCACCGGCGGAAATGTGGACTATAAGCAGATGGACCGCGATAATGTGAATATGCTGCTTGGGATAAAGGAGGGGATGAAGTAGTATGAAAAGAAAGGGCATACTGGCTTTGATCTTTATACTTGTTCTTGCAGTGCTCATCGCGCTGCTCTTGCTGGCGGAATCCTTTTCTCCTGAAGCGACGATCCGAACAGTTCCAGCTGCGTTATGGTATCTCCTTACAACACTTACAACAGTTGGATATGGAGATATTTACCCGGTCACGGTTTTCGGAAGGATCATAGGCGCCGTCTTCATGCTTATGACGTTTGGCTTGTTGGGCATTTTTATCGGCATCCTTGTGAACTCCTTCCGGGGGAAAACCATACAGAAACTGAAACTGTCCTTCCTTCAGGGCAGGGAATGGTATGTATTCTCTGAAAAGAATGAAGCGTCTGTCATTCTTGCGCGGTCGCTCAAAAAGGAAGATCCGAAACGGGAGATCATTTTTGCAGACACAGATGGCGATGGTTCGCCGGGAAGAGCGATCGCCCTCAGTCCGGAGGAAATCTGCAGCAGAAAGAAAGATGGCGCTTATCAGTTGTTCTGCATCAAAGAAAGTGATGCGGAGAATGAGCGGCTTGCCGTAAGCCTTTCTTCCGGAACAGGGAAAGTATTCTGCAAAACATCTGTATTTCCGGACAAACTCCCGGATAACCAGCAAAGATTCTGCCCGGAAATGTTATGTGCAAGGCTTTACTGGGACAGATTCCCTCTCAACTGTCAGGACGAAAAAATACTGATCATAGGAGATGGGAAATGGACGGATGCGATTCTTGAGCAGGGACTGCTTAGGAATGTTGTCGATCCGGCCCAGCATGTCAGTTATACCGTTGCAGGAGATATATCATCCTTCCTCCGCGAGCATCCGCAGCTTGATCAAGCGTTGATCATCGATACGGAAAAAGGCGGCAAGGATACTTTGAATGTGATCGAACACTGGAATGAAGATCCTGAGCTGATCCGTAAGGCAGACCGGATCATTTTCTGCGGTGATGATGAAGAAGCGACCAGGCAGGATATTGGCTGTCTGAGATGTTATTTTCCTGCACGCGGGGAAGTGCATGCAAGGCTTTCTGATCCGTTTGAGGGCATTGCTTGCTTTGGATCCGCTGAGGAATTATACACACGGGCACTTGTCATGAACGAGGCGCTGAACAAAAGGGCAATGGCGGTGAATGAGCGCTACAGGAGCATGAACCCGGATGCTCCGCAATGGAAAGATCTTTCAGATTTTACCCGCCGCTCAAACATCGCAGCTTCAGATCATCTTTTAGTAAAACTAAGACTGTTAGGCGAGGACTCCGTATCAGAAGAGGCATGCGAAAGAGCGTGGGAGCGCTTTTCCAATGCCGATGACAAAGAGAGAGAACGTTTCCGCAGAATCGAACATGCACGTTGGCAGAGATTCCATTTTATGCATGGATGGCAATATAGTGCGCAGCGCAATAATGAGGAAAGGATGCATCCGCTGCTTGTTCCGTTTGAAAAACTATCACCGGAAGATCAGAAGAAAGATGATTTCAGCTGGGAGATGATCCACGCGATCAGCGGGAAAAAGTGAGGGTTCTTTTGTCACGTAGTTTGGTAAGAAAAAAACCACCCGCCTGGCGGGTGGTTTCTTGTTTATTCAGAATAATCTTTTTTTACAATCCCATCTCTGTTCTGTGGATCAGGTCATCCTGAGACTCTTTGAAGACCTCAACAAAGTAAGCTGAGAAGCCTGCTACACGGACAACCAGGTCACGGTAGTTCTCCGGATGCTTCTGTGCGTCACGCAGCGTGTCGCCGGAGATGATATTCAGCTGCAGCTCCATACCGCCGCCATGGAAGTATGTGCGCATGACATCGACCAGTTTCTTCAGACCATCCTCGCTGTTCAGAGCGGTCGGATGGAATTTCATATTGCAAAGTGTACCGTTGCCGTACTTGGTATAGTCAAAGGTCAGGAGCGACTGCAGTGTGCTGATCGGGCCGGATTTATCCATAGCCTGGACAGGGGAGATACCATCAGACAGAGGCTCGCCCTGTTTACGGCCGTCCGGTGTAGCAGCGGTGGTCTTGCCAAATACGACGTTCAGCGTTACCGGATAGCAGCCAGCATCGTAGTGATTGCCACGAGGACCGGTGCAGCGGCGGATAGCATCTGCATACGTTTCAGCTGCAAAGGTCATGTATTTATCGCATTCCGGATCAGCGTTGCCAAAGTGTTTCACCTTGCCCATGATGATCTGGCGCAGTTCTTCGTAACCTTCCCAGTTGTTCATCAGTGCATCGTACAGCTCGCGGGTGGTAGCCAGTTTCTGTTTGAAGCAGACCTGGTCGATGATGTTCAGCGAGTCAGCAACGTTGCC
>JAFWCK010000150.1 GCA_017536965.1 Lachnospiraceae bacterium
CAGCCGGTATTCCTTATCCGAAGCTTGCTCAGTAATCCCGTTGTATACAAAGGGAACATGACAACCGTAACATATATCAATACCTCAGAATATCCATAAGCATACCGGAATAGGGTATTCCTTTCATAAGCACCGGTTTCCCCCAGCACCATATAGATGATCAATGCAATAAGACCAATGATGCTAATATTTCGAATACTCTTTACCAGTTTTGCTTTTTCTTCGCCGGCATAATCCGACATGGCATCAGCCACTTCTTTTACTTCCTCGTTCATTCCGTCGCTTTTCCTTTCTCCTGCAATGATCTCAGGAATGCCGACATCGTAGTAATCGGCGATCTCAGAGAGCAGGCTGATATCCGGCATGTTGTTCCCGGTTTCCCAGCGGGATATGGTTCTCGCTGATACGCCAAGCTTCTCTGCAAATTGTTCCTGAGTGATTCCATGTTCCTTGCGAAGCTCCCGCAAGAAGCTCCCGGTTTTCTTCTGGTCCAAGCCTTTCCCTCCTTTCCGATTGCAGAATACGCCCGGACCGTCTGAAATAACACGACACAAAGCGACCAAATGCCGTATTTCGTAAAATCAGACAAAAGTGTCCGGCCTCATTTCGTTCTAATTGGAGCCACAAGTTTCGGATACACGGACTCAATTCCATCTATTTCCCCTTCAGGTGTTTTATTCACCAGGTGTCGTGACAGAAAATGGAATGGAGCACTTCTATCGTTAGATCATATGCCTCCGAGCACTCACTTGCCCGCGGTCCGCCGACACACAATTCGATTCCATCAGGCAGGCTGTTCAGCCACGAAAGGATCTGGGGAACATCCTTGATCCCCGAGACCGTCAGCATCGGCTTTCCCAGTGTTTCTCCTGCGGCGAGCCCTACGTCTGTGCCCGGTGACGGAAGAGACCCCCCCGGGATGATCGTGAGGAT
Source organism: Lachnospiraceae bacterium (assembly GCA_017536965.1). Taxonomy (GTDB): domain Bacteria; phylum Bacillota; class Clostridia; order Lachnospirales; family Lachnospiraceae; genus RGIG5612. The sequence goes on from JAFWCK010000150.1 coordinate 934, forward strand.
CGCATCCGCATCACGCATATTCCACTTCGTCCGCTGCTCTGTCCCATCGGAAGGTGTCTCCGTCAGCTCCGGATAATCCAGAAGTACTCCCGGCGAATCCGGATAATCTTCAGCCCATCCATTTTTCGGGCACCATCCGCACAGGGGAATGCCATACTCTCTGGCGAAATCCATGGCCGCCCTGTCCACGCCGCTCTGGCCGCCGGTCCGGATCCTGTATATTTTTTTATGATTTGCAGCCATGGCAGTCTCCTCGAATAATTTCGATTTACTTCAGTTTTCCATACACGCACAGGTCAAAAATATTGCCATCTTTGTAAACTGCATTCCTTTGCAGGCCTTCCTGAATAAAAGCGTTTTTCTCCAGGACTCTCCGGGAGGCTATATTCGGTGCATACACGAGTCCTGTGATGCGTATGATGTCCAGTTCCGAGAATGCAATTTCGCAAATCTGGCGAACGGCTTCGGTCATGATCCCCCTGGACCAGCAGGGCGTCAGAAGGAGATAGCCGATCTCTCCATCCTTGCAATACACATCTGCTTTCTGCTCAACAGAGATATTCCCCACGATCTTACCGTCAACTGAAATGGCACGGAACACACCATCTTTGCCATCATGCCCGGACACCATTCCCAGCCACCAGTCCGCCGATTCCTCCGTGTAGGGATATGGCAGGCGGTTCGACAGGAAGGTGCGATCCACATCATTACAGATATCAATAAGTTCCTGTTTCAGGGCAGGAGACCACTTTATAAGCTCTAAAGTCATTCTGATCCTCTCATAAATCCCGCGTTAGCGTGATCATATCTTCTCAACTATCAGTTCATCCGAGCTGTCTTCCAGTGAATTGTACGCATCATAATGAATATAGCTGCCCGGCATTCAGCCCGTATACGCATCCTCAGCTGTATTCCTGAAGTTCTGCTTCGCCAGCCACTCCCGCTCCTCGTCATTCTCCGGAATGTCGATCCGTTCAATCTTGAAAATGACCGGCCGCGTGCCGTCGTTACAGCAGGCGATCATCATGCGGTCATCGTTAGTCCAGCCTTTCATGATGGAGCCGCCCTGAAGGGCAGTGTAAACATACCGGCTGATGGCATCCCACGCCTCGCCGCAGAATTTGCCGTTCATCAGGTGGTAAAAATCGTCCTGCTGAGGCGTACGTTTCAGGATGAATTCGTCTCCCACATTAAAGCAGGGACAGGGACCGGACTTTGGATCAGCCAGATACTGCTCCTGGTAATCGGTAAAACATTTCTTATCTATAACTGTGATTTTGCATTCGTGCTGCATACTCAAGCTCCTTTATTTCAGGGAGGCGCCAAATGCCTTCAGCTCTTCCAGCCTCTCTTCGGGCACACCCGGATCATAGCCATTCGCAGTAAATACCCCCATACCTTCAAGCTGCAGATAATCCAGAAAGTCACCCTGATAAGAAAACAGAGCGCCGTCGTACATATCCGGATCTCCGGAGCTTAAGAACATCGCTACCTTTTTCAGCTTCGGTGGCTTATTCGGGTATGCCGCCGCATAGAAACGGTCGATGGTACATTTCAGCTGTCCGGACAGGCCGTGGTAATAGATCGGCGAAGCGATCACCAGCATTTCCGCTTCCTGCAGCCTATGGTAGATATTCTGCATGTCATCCTTCTGCACACACTGCCCATCGCCTTTGGTGTGGCAGTATTCGCAGGCAAGACATCCATGGATATTCATTTTGCAGACATCATAGACATCCCACTCATGACCGGCGGCTTCCAGTCCTTCGCAGAATGCAGTAATCATCTGCTTTGTATTCCCCTTCGGTCTGGGGCTTCCGTTTAAGATCAATACTCTCATCGTGATCCTCCCATCTGAAGTGTCAGCATAACATCTCCGTTTCCAAGCAGAGCCTCCATCTCTTTTGAAGACAGATCTACATGACCCAGTCTGGTATAAGCCCAGGAATTGGATCCGTAAAAAATGACGATCTGATCGCCGGAATACAGGACAATATCACCGGCCTGTGTGGTCGTCTGCTGATCATTGCTTACAATGTCCCGGCCGATCGGGCCGACCTGCTCGAAGCCGCCATACATGGACATCTGTATGGTCAATGGTTTTTCTTTGACAATCTCCCGCAATTCATCTACGGAATCATTTTCTTCCCAGATCACCGGGACTTCTGCGTCTCCGATTTTCAGCTTCACCCTCTTCAATACAATTCCTTTAATATCAGCACTGTGATCCCGGGATTGTCGCCGGGAATGATCCGCTTTACCTTAGACTCGTATCGGTACCAGTCGTAGATCATGGACCGAAGGCTTGTGCCTCTGTTATATCCATGGATCAGCTGCAGTTGGTAGGTCGTCGGCCCCGCGGATGCTATGGCCTTATCGATGACCTTCATCGCTTCCTCCTGCCGCAGGCCGTGCAGGTCTATCTTTACAAACGCTTCGCTCAAATGTATTCACCTCCGAGATGGCTTCCCAGGTATTTCTGTCCGGATAAAAACATATTCGTCAGCAGAAGAACGGTCTTCGTCAAAACGATACCCGCTCCAGTTAAATTCTTTGATCTGCTCCGGATCCTCCGCATGAATACCGGCCATGAAGCGGACCATTTCACCTCTGGCCATCTTGGCGTAAACGCCTTTCTGGACCACGCGGCCGCCCGTGAGCTCACCAAATACACAGGTAATATAGCGGTCTTCCGGCCGGAGATATTTCTCAATACATTTCGAGTATTCCTTCGAAGCCAGATTGATGAGGATCCGGCTTTCGTCTATCACTTCCTGATACAGGCTATCGCCCCAGAAGTCATACAGATTCTTATGCCCGCCGACCGTTGCCTTCGCCTGCATTTCCAGACGGTAAGGAACCGCGCCATCCAGAGGTTTCACCACACCATAAAAACCGGACAATATTCGCAGATGTTCCTGCACATAATCAAATTGGCCATCCTCAAATACCGCCGGTGCCATGTAGGTATACTGAATGCCGTCATAGGCCAGCAAAGCAGGCGTCAGATTTTTCGTGAGGTCCATATGTGCGAATCGCTCGGCGTTTTGCCGGGCGATCTTATCGTTGCAGGCCCAGAGTGTTTTCTGTTCCTCGTAGGAGAGGCTCTGGATCCAGTCCTTCAGGACCTCTGCACGATCCGTGAAGACCTGCAGCTCCGTACAGACAAAGGAATCCGTGTCCACCCGCATCTGTTTGGCTGGGGAAATGATAATCCTCATAGCAGTTCCTTTATTTCAAAACCTTCTATCATACCGAAATGTCATATACCGCAATAGAAAGCACAACATCTGTATTGGTATCTTCTCTATGAAGAATACACTCCCACATATTGCCGTTCCTTACCTTAAATTGCTTTGTGTTTTCCTGTATCCAACATTCTATCGTTCTGCGGATAGAAGAAAAATCCTTGTTATCCTTATTAAAAACAATTAGTGCGGTTTTCAAATCTTTCCATGTAGAATACCCAAACAACTGATCAAGTGCTTCTGAAAACTTCTTGATTCCATGCCAAATCTTACATTCACCTATAAAAGCAGCCTTATTTTCGAAAATAACGTGTATGTCTGTTTTTCCAATTTTTCGGAACGTTTCACCAGTGACAGCATTTTCATAGTGCGTCCCCAGTGTTGTTATAATAAAATCTCTAGGCTCCTCTTCATCGTTTTTAATAAAAGTACGTGCAGTTGCTTCCATGGAGGAGCATACTCCATGAATAATATTCAAAATATTGGAATAATCTTCATTTGAAATACAATACTCTGATTCCGGCTGACGAAATCCAGGTTTTTCAACAGGCTTTCGCGTGACTCGTTTCAATGGAACAGGAGCGGATGTTGGCGCATTTTTGCTTTTTTTCAGAGGAATACTTAATGCTCTGCTAATAGCAGCAAAATCATTCGCCTTGTCTCGTCTCTTTTTCAATAAACCTATGATGTTCTGACGCAATCCATCATTGTAACCTTTAATTCCAGCATTAACATAGTTAATCATCTGGCGATAATTTTTAAATTGCCCTTCAAACTGTCCAGCCACATACTGAGCCAAATTATCTGAATGAACTTTCAAATTATCTTTTGTGTTTTCTATGACAATAACAAGCGACCCCAATTCTTCGCCTTGAGGCGCTGTTACAGAGGAAACCGAAAACCTGGTCATGATAAAAGTGGATGGTTTCAAATATAGTAAATTGGCATCTCCATCAAACGGAATCTTAAAAGAGATACTATACCCGTCCACGTTATAATACTCTGGCTCATAAGGATCCATCCTATGCCAAGTGTTATACTGTTTTAATACGGATTCTGAAATGCTTTGTTCTATGTTGCTCTCATATAGTATTATGGGATCTATATAATACTTTGATTGAAAATAATCAGCCCACTCTTCTATATCACAAGGGTCAAATCTGCTGATCGGAAAAGCCTTGTATTTCTTTTTCAAGTTCTTTATATCTCTCCGCAGTATATTGTGATAGCTCTTTTCTCGAAAATAATTCCATTTTAGCTATCTTCAGCTCCTTTTATATAATTAATTTTGAAATTCAAATCATGTCGCGATATCACGTTGTTTCTAATAATTCAGCGCCTTCCGAGCCATCTCCCTATACTCCGTCACCGCTTCCTCCGGTCCTTCGATCCGAACTTTTCCTCCCCACTGGAACACCCAACTGTAGAAAGTGGGAGAGGTACAGACCTTCACTTTCGTCCGAAAATGCTCCGGATCTGCCTTCTTGACGGTGATATCCATACCGAACTTGTCCAGAACACCCTTCATGACTTCGTTTGCGCAGAGGAGAGTTACTTCCTGCGGCTCTTCGTTGTCGTACATGCGAAAGACTTCCCGTGTATAACGCGCTACGTCGAAGTCCTCCGGCACCGGCAGAGCGTTATCATTCAGAATATCCGGTGTTTTGAGGATCCGATCCACACGATAGGTTCTGGTCTCTTCCTGTTCATGATTCCAGCCGACCAGATAGTAATAGTCGCCGTTCCAGATCATGGTGTACGGGCTGACAATATATGGCTTGCCTTCGTTCCGCAGGAACTGCTTCTTCCTGCCGTCAAAGTCGGTGTAGTAGAAGGAGATCTGCTTTCCGGCATTGATCGCCTCATTGATGGCATCGACGATGTAGTATCCCTTTTCATTCGCGGATCTGACCCGGCCGGAAGTATGCAGGTTTCTCTTGAGCTTTGCCGCGCTTGCTTCGCTGGTCAGCTTCAGGAGCTTCTCCACCAGCAGGCGGCTCTTTTTCTCCGTGATAAACTTGGAGGATTCCGCTGCGTCGATCAGGATCTTCAGCTCCGGAAGCTCAAAATTGCTGTTCTCCAGATAGTATTTGTTCTGACGTGACCGTCTGGCGTGAACATCAAAGCCAGCCGCTTTCAGCATCTCTATATCGCCCGGTACAGTCGTCCGGTGCATTGAGATGCCGTGCTCCTTCTCCATAATGTTCCGGATCTGATTGGTCGTCAGCTGGTGTTCAGCATCGGTATGCTGCAGAAGAAGCTGATACATATACAAGACGCGCAGACGAATGTCATTCCAGTTCAGGTTGGGATCGACCTCGATAGTAGTGGCCGCCTTTTTTGCCTCCTGATCTGCCTGAATCACGGCTGCAATGGTCTCGGCTGCAAGACGGGAGCCTGCTTCGCTCGGATGTTGGCCATCTTCCGCATACAGATTCTGGGAATCGGCTTGTTCATAAAATTGCTGTCCGACCTCGGCGATCAGCGCATCGTTCTAATCGGCGGCTTCACGGTAGGCATCGTGCAGACCCTGCGCCATCTCGTCATAGCTTATATCCATATCTGCCATGGCCTGACTGTCTTTCTAATAAGCCCAAGTGGCAAATAGAAGAGGAGAAGCACCTTCTTCCTTGATCCATGTGCAAAGCCGAC
>JAFWCK010000151.1 GCA_017536965.1 Lachnospiraceae bacterium
CAATAACCAATCGTTATCCAAGCCAAATGTCAGGAAATCATTCCCCTGGAAGGAATACTCCCACGCATAAAAAACGGTCAGGCCGATCTCATCGCCCCTGGCTTTTGCGTTCTCATATCCTTTATGAAATTCATCCAGCCACACATTCCAGGGAAGATCGCGGTCCACGCGCGTATTCCCACGCCAGAAGTGGTCCGAAATGACAATTCCGTCGTATCCTTTTTCTTTATAGAAATCTGCCAGATCTGCTGCATTACTGCGTCCGCAGGCACTCCCTTCATAGGTGTGCACATGCAGATCATAACGATACCATTCTTTCTCCATGCTTTTCTCCTTCACGAAATCAGTCCAAAATGTTTTAACGCTTTCTCTATGCCGTGATCTTCCACGGTATCCGTGACATAATCAGCAGCCTTTTTCACCGCTTCTTTGCCGTTGCCCATTGCTACGCCGATGCCGACATATTCCAGCATGGCGATATCATTCTCACCGTCCCCAAAGGCCATGGTCTCGGAGCGGTCGATGCCGTTCTTATCCAGAAACATCTGGATCCCGTTCGTTTTTCCGCCATCCCGCGGGATAATGTCGATGCCTGTGTCAGACCAGGAGGTGATGTCGCATTCATCCAGCAGATCATCTAACAGGTTCTTTTCTTTTTCCGAAACAAATGCCATGATCTGATAGATGTTTTCGCCGTAATAACGCCCTGTATCCGTCAAAATCCATGTCTTTCACCGGCATTTTCTCCAGGTCGGTCATATGACGTGCAGTCGCGACCACTGCCAGTATCCCATTCTGTCTCAACTTCTTTACTGCCTCTTTGGCACTGTCCGGTACCTGGTTGGATTCGATGGAAAGGAGCGTCCCGTCAACATCAAAAAAACTGCTTTGATCACCGGATTCTCCGGCACTTCTCTTTTTTCCATTTTCCGTTCCTCCATAAAAAAGATACACCCTGCCCCAAGTGTCGTTCAAGCGTTTTTTCCTGCCCCCGACCGAAGGTCGAGGGAGCCCGAGCGGCTTTGAGCGGTTCAAAGAAACTCTTTAGAGTTTCATCAGTATAATATGATATAATGTTGTCTAACATTTTTGCACCGGGGCACATACCATTTTGAAACGTTTTTTATCAGCAGTTTTCTATATTATTACGGGGATCCTTATCACCTTTGTGTCGCTGATCGGCTTTGCCAGCCGGTGGGCGTTCACCACATGGGGTGATATCGATATGGACGAGATCGTCTTTCATCTGCAGAACCCGCTGGAAGGCACCGGCAATGGCATGATCGGAGATTTCCTCCTCAGGGCAGCACTGCCGACTGTGCTGATCCTTGCCGTATACATCGTCCTGATTATTCTGTTCAAAAAAGGGAAACCACGTCTGCTCTGCACTTGTGCCTTTCTGCTGCTGACCATTGCGGGCGCCTTCTTAGTCAAAAACATGATCTGGAAACGGCTGGATATGGACACCTGGATCAGCGGACGTAAGACATATTCCACATTTATTGAGGAAAACTATGCTGATCCGGCAAGCACGCCTCTCACCTTCCCTGATAAAAAAAGAAACCTGATCTTCATTTATCTGGAATCCATGGAAACCACCTATGCGGATGAAGCATCCGGCGGCGCTTTTCCTGTTAATACCATCCCGGAGCTGACACAGATCGCAATGGATAATGAAGATTTTTCCGGCGATGCTGCCGCACTGGACGGCGGTGTTGTTCTTCCGGGCACAGCATTCACCACAGGTGCCATCTTTGCCCAATCGGCCGGCCTTCCTTTAAAAGTCAGTATTGGTGCCAACTTTATGGACACGCAGAGTTCCTTCTTCCCGGGCGTTACAGCATTGGGCGACATCCTGAGCAAAGAAGGTTACCGACAGATCTTTCTTCTGGGGTCCGATGCCGTATTCGGCGGCCGCAAGCTTTTTTATCAGGATCATGGCAACTTTGAGATCCGTGATTATCTGTATGCCAAAGAAGCCGGATGGATCGATCCAAATTATGAAGTCTTTTGGGGCTTTGAGGATGAAAAACTGTTTTCCTTTGCCAAGGAAACGCTGACCGAACTGGCGCAAAGTGATGTGCCGTTCAACCTGACACTGCTGACCGTGGATACGCATTATGAAGACGGCTACATCTGCAGGCTTTGTGATGATACCTTTGGCGATGACCAATATGCCAATGTCATGGCCTGCTCCAGCAAACAGATCGGTGCCTTCTTAAAATGGATCCAGGAGCAGGATTTCTACGATAATACAACCATCATCCTCTCCGGTGATCATACGACCATGGACACCAATTTCTGCGCTGATGTCAGCAAAAACTACCAGCGGAAAACCTATACTGCTTTTATCAACTCCGGTGTGCAGCCTGCACAGCCGCAGAAAGAGCGCCTTTACAGCACCTTTGATCTGTTCCCTACCACACTGGCCTCTCTTGGGGCAACAATAAAAGGCGACCGCCTGGCTCTTGGCACAAACCTGTTTTCTTCCAAAGAAACCCTGCTGGAACAGTATGGCACTGCGCAGGTGAAGAAAGTATTAATGAAACGTTCTGCTCTTTTAGAGCAATTAGAAAAAGTGGATGCGGATGCATCCGAAGCACTGTATGAAAGATATCGTCTGATTTTCAAAGATTCTCTGACGTTTGATTCGTTTGATGATAAAAAAGATCTTTTACAGATTAGGCTTATCAATCTGTACTTCTTGGATACTCTGGTGGATGATGCGCTTACGATCCATGTGGACCATATCGAGGCGCAGTACCAGGAGGAGGGAAAAACACAGATCTATACGCTGCAGCTGAAACCGGATCCAAAAGATTCTGCCAGCTACATCGGCACCATTGATCTGTCCGGATTTGATCAGCCGAAAGGTGAAATAAAGATCAACATTTATACAGAAAATGGGACTGTCTTAGAGAATATCGTTTCCAGATCGTTCAGTTATTAGACCCGCAGATAAAGCAAAGTGTGAATCCATCGTATTCACAGAACATCAGATCAAAAACAACGTAGAATGGTCCCCAGCCGTCACTGCTCGCTTCCAGTTCCTCTTTCACTGTATCAACACTTTCAAAGACCCTCATACGTTTTGGCCGGCCAAACAAACTCTCTGTTTTATCGGCAATACTCTTTCCTCCGCGGTCACCGCAGAGTTCTGTAAATGCGTCCTGAAAGCTCTCCTCAAATGGAATCAAAGTCTGTTCCCTGTTTTTGAAGAAAAAAAACTGATAGAACTCTTCCAGATAATTCTCTTCTTTCAGATAGAGAACGGCGGTTTCATAATACATGGCAAAATCATCCAGAAGAGCCGCTTTCCCCTGCGGGGTATCATCTGCCCATGTCTGGGTGTCTCTGGCAGCTCCTGGTCCCGGAGGCGGTTCCAACAAGCCCATATTAATAAGGATCTCATCCGCGGCATCTTCTGCCTCTTCCGGAATGATGATCTCTATTAAAGAGGTGCGGCTCATCCCTGCAGCAATCTCTACAAGCTGGCCTATGCCATGTTCCCGCTTATAGGCAGGAATCCCCGCATCCTGAAAGGATGCGAGGATCTGATCTGCCTCAAAGGAGTTATAAGTTTTAAAAATTATTTTTTCTTCCATTTTACAGTTCGTAAAGGCCGGATACATCAAATCTGCCTGCATCCCGGGCATATGCGCCAAGCGTACCGAACATCAGGCCCGAACCATCATGTGCAACACCCAGAACAAAGCCGCCGTCATGCATGATACGCAGATTCATTGCAGCACTGCTGAAACTTCCTGACCATTTTTCTTCAACCCAGTTCAGGATATAAACGTCATCACGAAGCTTGATATAAGTACATGGAGAACTCCATGCAAAACCGCCTGCACGATATCCAGGATCTCCCGGCTTCCCGCCAATAAAAATCGTCCAGGAATACGAACCTGGAGAGTCGTAGATATGCTGGCTCGACATTTCTTTGGAATAGGTCCATGTAAACGAACGTCCGACAAGTTCTCTTGTAAATCCATGGCGGCGCGTACGCGGAACCGGAACACCTTCTGTCTCCATATATCCAAAGTGATATACCGGAACAACATCATGCGGTTCTGCTCCGCCTCCGATGGTTGCTTCGATGCAGGTTGCACAGCCGTTTTTGAAATCTAACGCAAACGTCATTGCTTTTGGAGGGCAGGAATCTTTAATGTGGAATCCCAGATAAACAAGATCCTCATCCAATGCAAATGCGCGGTAATTTGCTTCTGCCCAGTCAGAATCTGCTGTACGGAACCGCAGCTTCTCCTGCTCAACAAAATCCAGGTCAACGCAGAATCCGGCATCATCACGGAATGTTACCTTCTTGCCCAGGCACTGTGTACTGAATTCCATTGATGCGCTGGTGGTTGCAGCATGGGACTCGCCTCTTGCAAACTCCGCAACCTCTCCGGCAAGAGCATTGATCTCTTCCTCTGTCTCTTCTCTTGCTAACAGACTGGTACGATATGTAAGTCTGTTTCCCTTTTTCCCGCTTTTCAGTCGAGCTTCTAAAGCAGCCGGCAGGCTCTCTCCCCAATCACTGAAATCAAAGAACGTTGCAAGCTGACCTAGATTTCTGCCGTCTGCGCGATAGAGACGGAATTCAAATTTGTCGTCCTCGTCGATACCAAGCGTTACGCCGATTTTTTTCATTCCAAAAAGATCAATGATCTCTACAGAGAAGCGGCCGGAATATTCGACCTCACCAAAATCATAGTAGAAAGCACTGTCATCAAACTGCAGATAATCAGATGGGAATGTAATAACATCTTCTCCATCCGGTGTTTCGAGTTCCACCATAGTGGAGAAATAGTTTGAAATATATGTAAAGATGCGTTTTCTTCCAAGATCGTCATCCCATTTGAGGACCTTATTGTCCAACCGCAGGGAATGATAGAACCGTTTCTCTGTTGCAGGTCTGTCTGCTTCTGTGAAGCAGCCAAGATAGATCTGACGCTGCACTTCACGGTTTACAAAGAAGTCCATGTTGGAAATATCAGCTGGTAATAACGGCTGGGATTTATCAATTTCCGCTCCCTGATAATCGATGAACCACATCTCCGTAGCAGAAGCTCTTCCAGTTGCGGTATCAAGAATAACCGCATAACCTCTCAGGGTCTCCGGAACCATATGTGCAAATAAAAGGAATTGATTCAGCCTCAGAGCGCCGTATGCACATTCAACCGGTGCTCCATCGTTTTCTGTAAGGGTCAGTTTATCCTTACTCTGAAAACTGTATTTGAGTGCCGGCGGATCTATGCCTTCGTTATCAAGCTGCAGGCATATTTCTTTTCCGACCAGACATTCACAGAGCTCTCCTGCGCATACCGGTCCGCCGCCGCCAAGTACTGCGGCCTTCACTTCTTCCAGACCCAATTTTGAATAATTGATTCTAAACATTTCATTTCCCCCAATCTGTATATAAAAGTTTTACACTATTACTGCTCTAAGTTTATCATTTGTTTTCGGTATGTTCAATCTCAGACCGCACATACCACTCAATCTACTATATAGCCTTCCAAAGCCAGAATGCCCAGCGCCTGTTCGTAGTTTTCTTCCTTTACAAGAATGTAGTCTGTATTATAAGTTGACACTGCAAAAATCCCTATTAGATGCTCTGCAAGAATCCCTGATAGTTTCGATAAAACACCAACCAGTGAAAAATCCAGAACTCCCTGAATCCGGAATCCTTTCCAACCATCCTCGCGTTCGATGGTTTTTTCCGGCGTATCCTCCGTTCTGCAGACAACAGACAATTCTTCATCGGTCTTCCCGATGAAATAAAACTCTGTTTTTAAATCAATATCATCAATGTCTGCAACTTTACAGATCGTCAGACGATGCGGCAATTTTTCCAGTTTCATGTTTCTTTTCCCCAATTACTTTGTTATTAATTCTAGCAGAAGCCCCAGACTGACGGACGGGGATGTCAGAACAGGGATCGGATAATCGGCAAACAAAGGCAATGCACGAAGCTGTGACATCTGTGAAAGAACGATTGCCTCTTTTCCCTGAAATGATCTGGCGGTTTCAAAAACGATTTGATTATGAAGACCATCATCGCCGGCTGCCGCAGCATCAAATGCTCCTTCTGCCAGTTTTATCTCCACGTCAAAAGTCGGATTAATCGTTTGTTTGCAGCGGTCAACCACCCACGCGACACTTTCCATGGTCGGTCCAAAGGATACGATGGCTCCTATTTTCTGATAGAGTGCAGCAGCTTTTTCAAAAACACCAATGTCTGCTGCTACCAAAGGAAGATCTGTGCATAATCTCAGTTGGTCAATAAACGGGGAGAAGATCGTGCAGGACAAAAGGATCCCATCTACGCCTAATTCCTCTGCGCTGTGGATCAGCTGGATCATCCGGGAAAGGTTTTTACCGGAGATCCGCCCCTCCTGTTTGCCCAGCCAGGACATGCCTTCATCCATAAAATGAAAGAGTTCCACTTCCGGAAAATCCTTTGCTGCCTGTTCCACAGGTTCGATCGATACTTTGGTTGCATTGATCACTGCGATCCTTATTTTTCTGTCTCTGTTTTCCATAATGTCCTCTTATTCCAATTCCACTGCCAAGTCGGAGATCGCTACAAGTACTGCCTCCCCGCTGATAACCATTCTGCCTTCTTCACGCTTTTCACAATGCAGGTAGCCGCCGCGTTTGGATGCCTGATAGGCATCGATTGGATTCTTATGCAGTTCTTTTATCCAATAGTCCGCGATCTGCACATGCGCTGCCCCGCATACCGGATCTTCTGCAATAGACAACTTGGGGCAGAAGCTGCGTGATATACAGTCCACATCTGTCCCTTTTGCGGTGGCATTCTGAATACGTCCTTCGATCTGCATCAGCTTTATTTGATCCGGTTCCATCTTTCTAACCTGTTCTTCAGAGTCAAATACGCAAATAAGATCAAGGCCCAGTACCGCTTTGACCGGACGTACGCCAAAGGCGCTTTCCATTGCATCTGTGACTGGAATTTCCTTCAGATCAAATGTTGGGAAGTCCATTTCATACAGGTTTCCTTTCCTCTTTACGGTCAGCACACCGCTTAAGGTCTGGAAGCGCACGATGTCACTGTCCGGCTCATAATAATTCAAAATCACAAAGGAGGAAGCCAGTGTTGCGTGTCCGCACAGCTCCACCTCTGTCCCTGGTGTAAACCAGCGAAGATGATACCCCTGCTCTTCTTTCACAATAAAGGCAGTCTCACTCAGGTTATTCTCCATGGCCAGCTTCATCATGGATTCCTCAGACGGCCATTTGTCCATCACGCAAACAGCAGCCGGATTCCCTGCGAACGGCTTATTGGTAAATGCATCAACGATGTATTGTTTCATCGATTGTTTACTCCATTACTCTCAATTTGGTTTATTATAACATACACTGAATTATCTTTTGACAACTCCCCTATAATTAACGGTTTTGGCAGATTTAATGAACAATCTTTGAATTTTTGTTGTATAATGGGTTCGTTATGGTGCCAGAAGCATCTGAATCAAGATTGAAACGGACGGATCGAAAACTGAATTATGATTACTAAATACTTGAAGAACACACAACTATATAAGGTCATGTTCAGGATTGCGTGGCCGATCGCCCTGCAGAGTCTGATCACGGTTGGCGTTAATCTAATGGACACGGTCATGCTCAGTCAGATGGGAGATGCACAGCTTTCCGCATCCTCTCTTGGAGGAAACTATTTTTCCCTCGTTATGGTCATGTGTATGGGATTGGGCATGGGATCGAGCGTTATGACTGCAAGGTATTATGGAATGGGTGATAACCATTCCCTAAAACAGACGGTCACGATCATGCTGCGTGCAGCGATTCTGCTCTGTCTGTTGTTTACCGCGATAACAGCAATCATCCCATTCACTATCATGCGCATTTATACGCAAGAAGAATCTGTAGTCAGATATGGTGTCACCTATCTGCAGTGGATCCTGCCAACCTTTCTCATGACTGCCTTTACAACACCTCTTACAACGGTTCTCCGCAGTGTCAATCTTGTGAAAGTACCTCTGGTTTCTGCAATCATTGCTTTCTTTACCAACATTTTCTTTAACTGGATGTTTATCTTCGGAAAACTCGGAGCCCCTCGTATGGAGATTGCCGGTGCGGCGCTTGGCACCTCGATCGCCAGAGCATGTGAGTTTCTGATCATCGCGGGTTATTTCTTTTTTATTGATAAACGGATCGGATATCGGATCAAAAATCTTTTTATGCATGTTAAGGGGCTTGTAAGGGAATATATCAAGGTCAGCTTCCCTGTCCTTGTCAGCGATACTCTTCTGACATTTGGCAATAATGCATTAGCCATTGTTATGGGACATATCGGCAGCACCTTTGTTGCGGCAAACTCTGTTTCCGCGGTCATCCTTCAGCTGGCTACTATTTTTGGCCAGGCTGTGGCTAATTCAAGTGGAATCATTACGGGACAGACCCTCGGCCGCGGCGAAGTGGAAAGGGCTAAATTTGACGCTTATACGTTTGTGATCATCGGTATTATCATAGGGCTTTTTGCAGGCATTGTTATATTTGCGATCCGTGGACCGGTAGTTAACTATTACAATATTTCTGCAGAAGCAAAAGAAATCGCAAATCAGATGCTGATCGCTATTTCTATTCTGATTATTTTCCAGATCATGAATTCCATCCTGACCAAGGGAGTGCTGCGTGCAGGTGGAGATACCAGATTCCTTATGGCCGGAGACATTCTGTTTCTCTGGATTCTTTCCATTCCGCTTGGAGCTCTTGCCGGACTTGTCTGGCATTGGCCTGCATTCTGGGTCTTCTTTATGCTGAAGATTGACCAGATCGTGAAATGTGTCTGGTGCCTCTTCCGACTGAAAAGCGGAAAATGGGTCAAATATATACGCCAGTCTGATGATGTGATTGCAGAACAAAAAGCGCAGCATGAGTGAAAAAAGCAGTATATTGAACCTGCATTTATTTTCCGTTACAATTCATTTTAACATTAATAATAGCAGCGAAAGGAGCCGGGACATTGAAAAAAATATTAAGAACTATCCTGATAAGTCTTCTTATTTTTAGTTTAATTATTCCATCCGTAACAGCTTTTGCAGAAGAAAGCCAGGCTACGGATGTCACGTTTGCGGAAGGTGTCGACACGCCTCTTATGGGGGAATACTCCGCTGTCTCACCAGAGCAGGTCAACAATGCGATCGCCGCCTATGCCAAAGCGATCGGTGACCTCGCAAAGGACGTCAGCGACGTTTCGACATTAGAGGCCGTCATGCAGCGGCTGGGCGGTCTTACCTCCCTGGCCGGAGGCGGTATTGCAGTCCTCAAGATGATGGGGATCATCAAGGATCCGACCACCGCAATGCTCACAAAGATCCTGGGAGAAATCGTCAGCATCCAGCAGTCACTGGTCGTCATGGACCAGAAATTGGACGCACTTGCCCAGCAGCTGATCGATATTGCGGTCGACCAGAAAGAGATTGACAGGCAGAATACAGCGCGGCAGCTCCTTTCCTACTGGCGCGATTTCAAGCATAATTATGTTGAGCCGCTGCAGCTTTATGCAGAGGAGTACCAAGGCATCATCAATAATGCCCTCAAAAATTGGTGGGAAAGTGAATCCCATGATGGTATTCGGGTGCTCTATACCAATTACAAAGATGAGATCGTCCTGACCTATTCACGTTCCAGGTACGATGCAGGATTCCCGACAACAGCAGACAATGGAGAAACCGTCTTTCCTGAATCCAGCTTCGGCCTGCCGGCAGAATACATGCCTCAGACCAGTCAGACTGAGTTTCATATCGATACCTATGCAGAGGATTTCCGCCCATTGCTCGCAAGCGCATTTGTCAAAGCGGCTGACGACGGAAAGCTGGAAGCTTCCGACGCTTTCTATGAGGAATGGAAAAAACTGGATTCGGAAAGTAAGCTGGCTGCTGCAGCGGAGTATTCGGATGATTTTCTCAGTTCGATCATCTATCAGATCTCCTGCAAGACGATGTCCACAAATGAAAATAACCTGTGGGTCATCAATGTCATGAATGCTTATTCAAACTACTGCAACAACATTCTAGAGACTGACAGCGGGATCAATGCTTTGATCAATGTGCAGTATTATACACACGGTTTTGAAAAAGAGGTCCGGGAAGCCATTCTGGAGATCTGTGATTCCATGGTGGCAACAGCCGGGTATTATGGTACTTTTGCGCTCAATGTCGCTTCTCAGGACAGCATGCAGTCCCTTACGAACAAGCAGGCTCTGCAGCAGAAGTGGGTGGATACAGTTCTTCAGCTGGAGAATAAGAAAAAAACGTCTCTTACCGGTCATGACAATTTCTGTTATATTGCCGGAGGTCTCCTCAAATATGTCAAGCGCCAAGCGAGGTCGACTATAAATTACGTCTACTTGAATGGCCATGCTTTTAGAGGGTTTTCCTATACCCCATGGATCATTTCCGATTTTGGCGGAAACCCGAAAGAGCTTCCAGCCATTCTGAATGACGTCTCCTCCCTGGTTCTGTATCATCAGTTTCTTACCCAGGACAACGGGACCGGCAAGTTTCTGAAATATCTGAATTCATGCGATACTGGTACTCCGGAATCTGATCCGGAAATCAAGTTAATGACCAACTACGTAGGTTCGCAGACCTTTGCGCTCTCCGACGGGCTGGTGATGAGCTCTGCCCCAGTCACCGGGAACTATTTCTCAGGCGATTTTTCAGGCAAGACTACCTACCGGATCAACGTTGGCAATCCGTCAAAAATAGAAAATCAGTACTTCCCTGTTCACGATATGCTTATTGTAAATTATCTGGACCCGAATACCGGACAGCTTCAGGTAAATCAGATTGCTGCCGCAAGAGCCGCCTATGAAGAAGACCATTCATACTGGACCGAAGATGAACTGCACTTCTTCTGGAAGAACGCAACCTACAGCAATCGAATTATTTTTGATACAATCGAGCATTGGTACGGCGATGATGAAATGTGGACTAAAATCTGTCTGCTTACGATTCCAATACACTTTCTGTCCATTGAAACGGTAAAACTGGACAACTACCCTCAGGACAGTCCGCTTATAGCATTCGATCAAGCTTATATGGTGCCAGTGGAACCCGACACACCGGCAAGAGACTTCTCCGTTGCGAACTGGGATAATATTGATCTGCACAACCTGAATCTCTATCAGGATAAGCCGGAAATCTCGGATGAAAAAGTAGTTGAACAGATCGAACTGGAGATTCTCCGCGCGAAAATGGGAGGAAATGAAGTTACCCTCTCTGATGCAGAAAAAGCGGATCTGACAGAACAGATCAAAGCAATGATCCTGACGCTCCAGGCAGAAATGGAGGCTAATCAGTCTCTGTCCTACTCCAATGCATTTGGCATCAACGGAAATGAAGACGCTGTCACTAAGCTGGTAAATGCCGTGATTCCGGAAGGCGTCTCATTCTTTGACGGCAATACCAAAGTCATGCTTTCAAATACGAATGTATTTGCGAAGTATCAGCCTTGGGTCGCGCTTCACTTTACAAACAAGGACGGTAAGATGGTTCCTGTCCTGAATCCGGGCTTTTATGTCACACCGTTCCTGGCCGTATGGGGTCCATACGAAGAAGAGTGCAATTTCTTCGAAATCAGCGGTGAAGTCATGCAGGCACTGGGACTTTCCATGGATGTGAAACTCTCCACTGTATCAGCTGGCAAAGAAAAGAAGCTGACCGTCATCCACTACGACAACGACAAAGACCTGAACAGACTCGATACTGTCAATGCAGACGTTCAGGGAAGCGGCTCCGACAAGTTTGTACAGCTTAAAGTAACAAGCTGCAGCCCGTTTGAACTGGCTCCGTTAGAACAGACTCCTGCGACCGGAGATAACAGCAACATGACTCTCTGGATCATTCTGATGACTGGTGCAGCTGTAATCATTGCAGTCGCTGTGATCCTGCTTGCTGTTAAACGTAGAAAGGTAAAGTGAATTTGCTTCTTGTTTGAATCCTTTTCTTGAAATTAAGAAGGTCCCACTGGGACCTTCTTTTTTGTGCATAAAATTATTCTTCCTGAACAAATAATTGCTGTGGAGAATAATGGACTTCAGTCGCTTTGTGCAAGAATAATTTTTATCAGAAAAATTATTCTTGCATGAGCAAAAGTCCCTGAGGAGAATAATTAACATCCAGGATAATGAAAACGAGCACCATACGGTGCTCGTTTCAGCGGAGGAGGAGGGATTCCCACCGGCGGCTCTGCCGCCTTTCAGGCCTCGTCGCTCGCTTCGCGCTTGCGCGCTCGCTCTGCTCCTTGTTCGAATCCCTCCCTTGAACTTAACTGAAAAAGACAAGGTCCCACAGGGACCTTGTCTTTTTCAGCGGAGGAGGAGGGATTCGAACCCCCGTGCCCTTGCGGACAAACGGTTTTCAAGACCGCCTCGTTATGACCACTTCGATACTCCTCCAAGTATGTCCACGTCTCTAGACGCACGTTGTATTCTATCATCAAAGCCTTGCTTTTGCAACTTCCAAATCTTCGGCTGTTGTGATTTTAATATTCTCGTAAAAGGCTTCGATCAGCTTCACTTTTTTCTCCGGGAATGCCCGCTCATAGACCATGGCATCATCCGTGATCATCACGTTATCCCGGCTGGCATCTGCGAACAATCTCCGGTAAGCTTCCAGGATCTCTCCATAGTAAAAACCCTGCGGCGTCTGGATCTGCCAGGTGTTTGCCCTCACTGTCGTTTCCCGTACAAACCCATCTGCATCGGAGATCTTGATCGTATCCTTGACCGGAACAGCCGCTATCGCAGCACCAAACTCTTTAACACCGTCAGCGATCTTTGCAATCAGATCTGCTGTCACAAACGGACGCGCGCCATCCTGGATCAGGATAATATCATCCGCTTTTGCAACATCAGACAGATCATCCAGCGCATGAAAGACAGACACATGCCGCTCTGCTCCGCCCTCGCAGACACGGATGACTTTGTTCAGGCGATACTTGTCCACGATGTCCGAAACCACATACTGCATCCAGTCTTTGGATACTGCCACAGAAACGCCGTTCACGCAGGATGTCTCAAAGGCTTCCAGTGTATAATATAAGAGCGGCTTATCGTTTACGGTCAGATACTGTTTTGGGATATTACTCCCCATCCGGCTGCCGCTGCCACCTGCTGCCACGATTGCATAAACACTCATTCTAACTTCAACCCAGGAACAGCGTTCAGATCCAGTCCGTCACGCTTCCCGTTCAAATACTCATAATACCCGGCCGCACCGATCATCGCTGCGTTGTCCGTGCAAAGGATCGGCTTTGGGCAATAAAACGTGCCGCCCTTGCTCTCCACTACTTCTTTCAAAGCAGCGCGCAGCGTCTGGTTGCTGGCCACACCGCCGGCCATGGCAAATTTATCCATCTGGAACTCATCCATCGCCATCACGACGCGCTCACACATGCTGTCGATCACCGACTGCTGGAACGAAGCTGCCACATCATTGCGGAATTTATCATCGATCTCCATCCCTTTCATCTTGTAGGAATTGATGGTATTGAGGACGGCAGATTTCACACCGCTGAAACTGAAATCATACGGGTTTTCATCTATCTTAGCCCGCGGGAATTCAAACGCGTGTGGATTACCGTCATGTGCGGCTTTCTCCACCTTCGGTCCGCCCGGATAGCCCAGCCCTATCGCACGGGCAATTTTATCATATGCCTCGCCTGCTGCATCATCCCTGGTCCGTCCAATGACGGTGTAATGCGTATGATCATCCACACGCACCAGGTGTGTATGCCCGCCGGATGCCACTAAACACAAGAATGGCGGCTCCAGTTCCGGATACTCAATATAATTTGCGCAGACATGCCCCTTGATATGATGCACGCCGATCAGCGGAAGATGCTTTGCATAGGCGATCGCTTTTGCCTCTGCCACACCAACCAGCAGCGCGCCCACAAGACCCGGTCCGTAAGTAACGGCCACAGCATCGATGGTATCCAGCGTCTGACCCGCATCGGATAATGCCTTGCGGATCACCTGGTTGATCTTTTCGATATGCTTGCGGGAAGCGATCTCCGGAACCACACCACCGTAAATGGTGTGCAGATCGATCTGCGAATAAATGACATTGGAAAGGACCTGCCGTCCGTTCACCGTCACCGCAGCTGCTGTCTCATCGCAAGAAGATTCAATTGATAATATGACTGTCTGTTCCATTTTCTGCGTTTTCTTCATCATCAAACTTTAAGTCTATACTCATCAGATCCTTGCCGGCTTCCACACGGTCAAAGATCTTTCTGGTTTCTTCCATATATTCGTCCGGCTTGATCAGCGACGGGCTGTAATGTGTCAGCCACATGCGCGCCGGCTGTGCCTTGGCGCCAAGTTCAGCAGCTTCCGAAAACATCATATGACGTTTTTCCACTGCATCTTCCTGTTTTGCCGGATCTCCGTACATGCCTTCACAGATAAAGAGGTCTGCGTCTTTTGCGGCATCTGCGATCTGCTCTACCGGCCGGGTATCCGTACAGTAAGTGACTTTCAATCCCTTGCGTTCCGGTCCCATCACCATATCCGGCGTGATCGTCACACCGTTATACTCTACTTCTTCACCTTTCTGCAGCACACCCCAAAGCTGTACCGGCAGCTGCAGTGCCTGTGCCCGTTCCACATCAAACTTGCCCGGGCGGTCGATCAGGATGTTATAGCCATAGCAGGTCACGCGGTGTTTTACTTTGAATGCTTCAATCCGGAAGCTGTCAAACCAGAGTTCCTGGAAGTCATCTTCCAGCTCAATGTAATTAATATAGAATGGGAGTTCCGGCGCGATCACACGCAGAGAATCCACTACTTTTCTAATCCCGCGCGGACCAACCATATTCACCGGTTCTGTCCGGTCGGAATTGCCCATAGTCAGAAGCAGTCCCGGCAGTCCGCCGATATGATCTCCATGGTAATGGGTAAAAAGAATCAGATCGATCGACTTGAAGGACCATCCCTTTTTCTTGATGGCTACCTGCGTGGCTTCTCCACAGTCGATCAGGATATTGGATCCATTGAAACGAGCCATCAGCGACGTCAGATGACGGCGTGGCAGTGGCATCATTCCTCCGGTTCCCAATAAGCAAATATCCAGCATAAAAACTATAATTCCTTTAAATATAAAATCGCATCTTCTGCCGGCTTGCTGTAAAAGCCTTTCCTCCGGCCGATTTTTGCGAACCCTTCTTTTTCATACAGGCAGATGGCTGCCTCATTGCTCTCCCGCACTTCCAGATGAATGCTGGAAACGCCTCTTGCAGCTGCCTTTTCGTAAGCGATGTCCAAGAGCTCTGTAGCGATCCCCATTTCGCGACATTTGTCATGTACGGCGATGCTGACCAGATTGCCTTCGTCCAGGATGCATAAAATGGCGATGTATCCGACTACTTCCTGTCCGCTTCTGGCTACCACAAAAATGGTATTGCCTTTTTCCGCATAGGTCGCGATGCTGCTCTCACTCCACGGCTGCCCAAAGTATTCCTGTTCCATCCGCGAGATCGCAGCAATATCATCGTAGCTCAGTTCATAGTAACTTATTTCCACGTTACTGATCCCTCTCGGCTTTTTCGCGTTCTGCCTGGCTCGGTCTTAAATAGTCCGGCGCTTCTTCATCAGCAGAAACACACATGCCCAGACTCATCATGACCTGCCCCAGGAGTGCTACCGTATCTGCACGCTGCAGCATGGCTTCGTCCGGTGCATAGTAATAATCAAAATCCGCTTCCGCCTCGATCAGCTCGTGATATGCTAACAGTCCGTCTCCTAAAAACAGGACTGGAGGCGGATTGCCGTCCAGACTTAAGATCTCTTTGATGCGGTCCAGCAGATCCGTCACAGACATCGCACAGCTGTCCAGGAAAATATCAAAGTCTACCGTATTATCCGGACGGATCAGAAAATCAAAGATGCCACAGTAGACCTGATCTCTTCTGGCGTCCATCATCGGCACGATCAGGCAGCCGATGTTTTCCGCCGTCAGCAGATTATAAGTCATGGCGTGGAGCGTCGGCACATGGATCAATGGTATATCCAGTGCAAGGCCCAGCCCCTTTGCTGTGGCGCTCCCGATTCTCAGGCCTGTAAAAGAACCCGGGCCGCCGCTTACGGCAATGGCATCCAGGCTTTCCAGCTCCACGCCCGTCTCGTGAATTAATTCGTCGATCAGAGGCATCAAAGTCTGCGAGTGAGTTACTTTGAACTCACCCACTTTCATGCCCAGGATCTCTCCGTCTTCAATTATGGCTGTCGAGGCGATCTGCCCCGAACTTTCAATTGCCAGGATCCTCATATTATTTATTCGATGGTAATCTTTCGATAATCAAACCCTTTATCCAGGTCTTTTTCAATGGTTACAAACTTGGTATGCTCCGGCAGGATCTCTGCGATCTGCTTTCCCCACTCGATGATGCAAACGCCTTCTCCGAACGCGTACTCGTCAAATCCGATCTCTTCCATTTCATCCGGATCTTCGATCCGGTACACATCAAAATGATACAGTGGAAGACGTCCTTCTTCATACGTCTGCAGGATCGTAAAAGTAGGCGAACAGATCGGTGTATCAATGCCCAGACCTTTCGCAAAGCCTGCCGTAAATACGGTCTTGCCTACACCCAGATCTCCGTCCAGGCAGAAGATATCGCCAGGCTCGGCGCTTTCGCCTGCCTGCAGTCCCAACTGATAGGTATCGTTTTCGTTCTGTGATTCAAAAACCATCTTAGTCTTCCGGTAAGAATGCATTATGGACCGCACGTGCAGCTGCATCCGCATTGATCTCATCAATGATGACGGTGATACGAATCTCGCTGGTAGCGATCATCTTGATATTGATATCAGCATTGAACAGTGCTTCAAACATTTTTGCTGCAACACCTGGATCGGTCATCATGCCGGCACCAACTACAGATACCTTGGCAATGTTTTCTTCATGCTCGATCCGCTCTGCGGTCAGCTTGGACAGATTTGCTTCCAGTACTTTTAATGCATCCTGCAGATTCTTGCGGTCAACGGTGAAGGAAATATCCTTTGTGCCGTCACGGCCGACGCTCTGCAGAATAATATCTACGGAAATACCCTGGGAACCCAGGAGATTAAACACTTTAAAAGCAATACCCGGAATATCATGCAGGCCAATGAGGGATATGCGCGCCGGGCTCTTATCTACTGCTACACCACTGATCAATTTTCTTTCCACTTTTAATTCCTCCCTGACTATCGTACCCGGTGCGTCGCTCAATGAAGAGCGTACGACCAGTTCCACTCCATATTTTTTTGCCATACCGACGCTGCGGTTATGCAGTACCTGTGCGCCAAGTGTGGCCAGATCCAGCATATCATCATATGTGATCTCATCCAGTTTTCTAGCCTCTGGAACGATACGCGGATCGCAGGTGTAGACGCCGTCTACATCGGTATAGATCTCGCAGGCATCTGCATGCAGTGCTGCTGCCAATGCTACAGCCGTTGTATCCGAGCCGCCGCGGCCAAGGGTGGTCACATCGTCGTAACGGTTGACTCCCTGGAACCCGGTGACCAGAACGATCTTATTGTTTTCCAGTTCTGAACGGATGCGGTTTGTGTCGATTTTTTTCAGCCGCGCATTGCCGTAAACTCTGGATGTCCGCATTCTCACCTGGAATGCGTTTAATGAAACGGCCGGCACACCCAGTTCCTGAATAGCCATTGCGCACAAGCTGACGGAGACCTGCTCTCCTGTACTCATCAGCATATCCAGCTCACGTTTGGATGGTTTGTCCGATATGGTCGCTGCCAGATCCAGAAGGTCATCTGTGGTATCGCCCATTGCCGAAAGAACAACGACGACCTGATTTCCTTTCTGGTACTCTTCCACGCAGCGGCGCGCTACATTGAAGATCCGCTCCTTGTTGGCTACTGATGAGCCCCCGAATTTCTTAACAATTAACATATTCTCACTCCTGTTTCCCCAGCAGACGGTCCATTAAAGTTTCGCCCGGGGTGATTAAAATGCCTGACTGCGCAGCTTCCCTCTCGTTGTAATGCAGATGGTTCTGCTGCTTTGCTGTGCTGTCAAATAAAATATATGGAACAGGTTCCCCTGAATGGGTCCTGATACATATCGGTGTCCGGTGGTCCGGTGTGATCAGCATGCGGTAGTCCACGCCCTCAAGGCCTTCCACTACCGGCTTTATCAGCCGCTGATCCAGATATTCGATCGATTTCACTTTCTTTTCCACGTTGCCCTGATGACCCATTTCATCCGGTGCTTCCACATGGATATAAGCAAAATCGTAACCTTCTTTTAACAGTGCGTCCAGCGCTGCCTGTGCCTTGCCTTCGTAATTGGTCTCCAGCTGTGCATTTGCACCTTCTACCTCACAGACCTTCATGCCTGCACCGCGTCCAATGCCCTTTAAAAGATCCACAGCACTGATCATGACACCTTTCTTACCGCTTCGTTCAATGAACGGAGAAAGCATCGGCTTGGTGCCTGCGCCCCAGAACCAGATGCAGTTCGCCGGGTTTTTGCCGTTCTTTCTTCTCTCCTCATTCAGCGGATGATGATTCAGGATCTGATAACTTTTTTTCATCATCTCCGTGAACCGTCTGGCATCTTCTTTGGTGTCTTCACTTGCGGATGCATCCGGCAGATACTGTCCGATCACTTCACCCAGATGGTCATGCGGCTGTGCAAAATCCAGAACTTTGCCATGGTTCCAGATGCAGCAATGCCGATAGCTGGTGCCGACATAAAACTGGAATTCTTCATTTTCCAGCTCTGCACGTAGCGCATCCAGAAGGGTCGCAGCATCCTCTGTAGAGATTTCTCCGGAGGAATGATCGGTAATGATCAGATCTTCAAATGCCACATCCCCAGCAGCACCTTCCGGCTCTTCCAGTGTCACCACGTTGACACGCATGGCAATATCGGTATCTTTCATATCGATGCCGATGCTTAAAGCTTCCAACGGGCTCCGTCCGGAATAGTTTGCCCTCGGGTCGTATCCCAGCACAGCCAGGTTGGCCACATCACTGCCCGGCTTCATATCATCCGGAACAGTCTTGACCATGCCCACTTCGCTCACTTCTGCAAGGGCATCCATCATTGGAGTTTTGGCATATTCCAGCGGCGTCATGCCGCCTAATTCTTCTATCGGGCGGTCTGCCATTCCATCGCCCAGGATCACAACATATTTCATTTATTTTACCTGCACAATGCTTCTGACATGTTCTTTATTGCCAATCTTTTCGTAAAACTCAGCAAAAGTCATTTCGGCCGTTACAACTGCATATTCATCCTGGTAGTCCGGCAATGTCACCAGCTGCTCCAAGTCAAACTTGTTCTTGATCTCGTCGTAATTGCGATCCACACGAATAAAGAATTTACTCTTATGTCTGCCGCGCTCTGCCAAAATGACCGGTTCATCGCTCCAGAGGATCGGGATATTGGTATGCAGATGCTTTGCTTCATCGATGATATCCGATACGACTGCAGATGCGGTTGGGAGCTTACCTGCGCCGGCACCGTAGAACATGGTATCGCCTAACAGATTTCCTTTCAGCTCGATGCCGTTCTTTACATCATCTACATTGTACAGTTTGTTCTCCGGTCCGATCATATGCGGTGCAACCTCAGTATAGATCTCACCATTGATGTTATAAGTAATGCCAAGCAGTTTGATCTTCTTGCCCAAGAACTTGGCATAGTCCATATCGATCTTGCTGATATGGCGGATACCTTCGATCGACAGCTGCTCGAAGTCCAGATTCTTGCCATACATAAGGCCGGATAAAATAGCGATCTTTCTTGCAGCATCAAAACCATCCACATCGGCAGACGGATCTGCTTCGGCATATCCTAATGCCTGTGCTTCTTTCAGCGCCTCCTCAAAAGAGCCGCCCTCATCATACATCTTCGTTAAAATATAATTGGTCGTGCCGTTTAAGATACCGGTAATCTCGTAGAACGTGTCCACATTTAAAGAACGAAGGATCGGGCGGATGATCGGAATGCCGCCGCCGACGCTGGCTTCAAACAGGAAGTTGACGCTCTTTTCTTTTGCGATCTTCACCAGTTCCGGTCCGAATTCCGCTACGAGCGCTTTGTTGGACGTGCAGACGTTCTTTCCTTTGAGCAGAGCATCTTTCACAAACTCATAGGCCGGATGTGTGCCGCCCATCACTTCCACGATAATATCCACTTCCGGGTCATTTACGATCCGTGCATAATCGTGCACCAGGATCTTTTCCACCGGATCACCTGGAAAGTCGCGCAGATCCAGAACGTATTTGACTTCTACTTCTGTTCCCGCATTCCGTGTGACAATATCCCTGCTGGTATTTAAAACTTCCACCACTCCGGAGCCGATCGTTCCATATCCTAATACTGCTACTTTGACCATAATTAGCCTCTTTCTTTATCTGACTGCAAGCCAGTTTAAATATGCGTTGATGAAGCCGTCCAGGTCTCCATCCATAACTGCATTTACATTACCTACTTCAAAATTTGTCCGATGATCCTTGACCATCGTATACGGCTGCATGACATAAGAACGGATCTGGTTGCCCCATCCGATCTCTGTCACTTCCCCGCGAATGTCCGCCAGATTCTTTGCCTGCTCTTCTTTTTTCCGCAGATAGAGCTGGCTCTTTAACATCTGCATTGCCTTATCTTTGTTCTGGAACTGGCTCCGCTCGTTCTGACACTGCACCACGATACCAGTTGGAAGATGCGTGATCCGGATCGCAGAGCTGGTCTTGTTGATATGCTGTCCGCCTGCGCCTGAACTCCGATATGTATCGATGCGGATATCTTCATCTGCGATCTCGATATCCAGATCCTCTTCAATATCCGGCATAACATCGCAGCTTACAAAGCTGGTCTGCCGTTTGCCGGCTGCATTGAACGGACTGATCCTTACCAACCGGTGCACACCTTTCTCACTCTTTAAAAAGCCGTAAGCGTTCCGCCCGGTGATCTGGATCGTAACGGATTTGATCCCCGCTTCATCGCCATCCAGATAATCCAACACTTCGTATTTGAATCCGTGGCGCTCTGCCCATCTGCAGTACATACGGTACAGCATACTTGCCCAGTCACAGCTCTCCGTTCCGCCTGCTCCTGCATGAAGCGTAAGGATGGCATCCAGGTGATCGAATTCCCCGGAGAGCAAAGTTGAGATACGGTAGTCTTCATAGGACCTCTTGAATTTCTCGAACTCTTCCAGGCATTCATTTCCCAGGTCGTCATCATTTTCTTCTTCCGCCATTTCAATCAGCGTCTGCAGATCGTCATAGCTTCCCTTCAGGGTGTCATAATTTTCCAGATCCGCTTTGAGGTTTTTCATTTCCTTCATCAGCTCGCCGCTGGCCTTTCCATCTTCCCAGAAGCCAGGCTCGTTCATTTTGCCCTCAATTTCAGCGATCCGTTTGTTTTTGACATCCCGATTCAAAGCCTCCTCCATGTTCAGAAGCGGCTCTTCAAACTGCGATAATTCATATTTTACTTGATCTAGTAGTACCATAACTAATAGATTATAAACGATTATTTCTTAATAATAAAGAAAAAATTTCCCCAGAGATTCATTTCTCCGGGGAAATAACAGTTCTCATGTATTATGCTTTTCTGCCGTGGCAGTACTTGTACTTCTTACCGCTGCCGCACGGGCATGGATCATTTGGATAGACCTTATCATCTGCCCTCTTCTTTGGTGCCTTTGCAACGGAATCATCTTTGTTGGTTGCTATCGGCTGTGCCACCTGCTCGCGCTTGACTTCCTGCTCGATCTTAACATGCAGCATCGTCCTGACGGTATCTTCCTGGATGCCAGCGATCATGTCATCAAACATGTCATAGCCGGCCATCTTGTATTCCACAACAGGATCTCTCTGGCCGTATGCCTGCAGACCGATGCCCTGACGAAGCTGATCCATATCGTCGATGTGATCCATCCAATGGCGGTCGATGACACGCAGCAGCACGACACGTTCCACTTCACGCAGATGCTCTTCGATCGGGAATTCTTTTTCTTTTTCTGCATACAGACTGCGGCCCAGTTCCAGCAGGTCCTCGCGGAACTGCTCTTTGGAATAATGTCCGTTCATCTGCTCTTCGGTCAGATTTACCTGACGGATGAAGATCGGCATCCACATTTCATTCAGGGAGACCATATCCCACTCTTCCGGTTTCGCATCTTCCGGAATGCCGGCATCCACAATATGATTTACGGTCGCATCAACCATAGTATAAATGGAATCCCGCATGGACTCGCCGTTCAGAACACGCAGACGCTCTGCATAAATGATCTCACGCTGCTCATTCATGACCTGGTCATATTCCAACAGGTTCTTTCTGATACCAAAGTTGTTATTCTCGATCTTTTCCTGTGCACGTTCGATGGCGTTGGAAAGCATCTTATGTTCGATCTGCTCGCCTTCTTCCACGCCCAGCGTATTGAAGATACTCATCAAACGTTCCGAACCGAACAGACGCATCAGATCATCTTCCAGAGAAATGTAGAAGCGGGATTCACCCGGATCTCCCTGTCGACCGGACCGGCCTCGCAGCTGGTTATCGATACGACGTGACTCATGACGCTCTGTACCAATGATCTTCAGACCGCCGGCTGCTCTTGCCTCGTCATCCAGCTTGATATCGGTACCACGGCCGGCCATGTTGGTAGCGATGGTAACGGCCCCATGCTGTCCGGCTTCTGCGACGATCTGCGCCTCCATCTCATGATACTTTGCGTTCAACACGTTATGACGGATGCCGCGTCTTTTCAGCATGCCGGAAAGCAGTTCACTGGTTTCGATCGTGATGGTACCAACCAGGACCGGCTGACCGACCTCATGTGCTTCACAGATCGCATCGATCACGGCTTTGAATTTTTCTTTCTTGGTTTTATACACCGCATCCTGCAGATCTTTCCGGATGACCGGCACGTTGGTCGGGATCTCCACAACGTCCATGCCGTATATGCTGGTGAACTCGTTTTCTTCTGTTTTTGCAGTACCGGTCATGCCGGCCTTCTTGTCATATTTATTAAAGAAGTTCTGGAAAGTGATCGTTGCCAGAGTTTTGGATTCTCTCTTCACCTTCACATGTTCTTTTGCTTCTATTGCCTGATGCAGACCATCAGAATAACGTCTGCCTGGCATGATACGTCCGGTAAACTCATCGACGATCAGGATCTCATCATCCTTGACCACGTAATCCTGATCACGGAACATCAGGTTATGCGCACGCAGGGCCAGGATCACATTGTGCTGGATCTCCAGGTTTTCCGGATCTGCCAGGTTTTCGATCTTGAAGAACTGCTCTACTTTACGGACACCTTCATCGGTGAGGTTGATGACCTTTTCTTTTTCGTTGACGACAAAGTCGCCGGTCTCTTCCATCTTCTCGCCCATGATGATATCCATCTTGTTCAATTCTTTTGCTTCACCGCGTTTTAACTGTTTCGCCAGGATATCGCAAAGTTCATAAAGCTTTGTAGACTTGGCAGACTGCCCGCTGATGATCAGAGGCGTTCTGGCTTCATCGATCAAAATGGAGTCGACCTCGTCGACGATGGCATAATGCAGTTCTCTCTGCACCAGCGACTCCTTGCGGACGACCATATTGTCACGCAGGTAATCGAATCCCAGCTCGTTGTTCGTAACGTAGGTGATATCGCAGTTATAAGCCTGCTGCCGTTCTTCGCTGGTCATGCTGTTTAAGACCACGCCGACTGTCAGACCTAAGTAGCGGTGTACTTGTCCCATCCACTCCGCGTCGCGGTTTGCCAGGTAATCATTGACCGTTACGATGTGAACGCCCTTGCCTTCCAGCGCGTTCAGATAAGCCGGCAGAAGACAGGTCTGTGTCTTTCCTTCACCGGTCTTCATCTCTGCGATACGGCCCTGATGCAGGACGATGCCGCCCATCAGCTGTACCGGATAATGCTCGGTGCCAAGCTCCCGTCTGGTTGCTTCTCTTACCAGTGCAAAGGCTTCCACCAGAAGGTCATCTAACGTTTCGCCATTCTGAAGACGGTCTTTGAATTCCTGTGTTTTTGCCCGCATCTGCTCTGCGGACATTTCCATCATTTGCGGCCGCAAAGCAACGATCTGGTCGACCAGCGGCTGCAGCTTTTTGACTTCTCTGTCAGCGCCGCCGCTGAAAATCTTGCCAAATAAACCCATGTAATATACTCCTGTTTTCTTTCGCGCCCATTTGGTGCGCTTTTTCTTCAAGACTTGCGCCGCGCAGAAAGCACGGCGCATAGTGGTTTCTTGTTAATATCCTCTCTCCGGGTGATCAGAACTCCGGCTCGATCAGGCCATATGTATTATTTTTTCTCTTATAAACGACATTGATCTGATCTGTATCTGCATTTGTAAATACAAAGAAGTTATGTCCGAGAAGCTCCATCTGCATGCATGCTTCTTCCGGATCCATCGGTTTAAAATCAAAGCGTTTGGTCTTTACGATTCGGATCTCCTCTTCATCATCTACTTCCTGCTCGATAAATTCTTTGGAGAAGTTTTTCTTATCCTGATATCTGTCGATCAGTTTGTTTTTATATCTCTTTAACTGTGTTTCAATGGATTCCTCGACCAGATCGATCGAGGCATACATATCTGAATTCGCCTGTTCTGCGCGGATGATCCCACCTTTGACCGGAATTGTGACTTCAATGATCTGGCGGCTTCTTTCTACGCTCAGTGTTACTTGTGCGACCGTATCCTGGGAAAAGAATCGGTCCAGTTTGCCGAGTTTTTCCTGAATAGCGGCTTTTAAGCTTTCCGTAACCTCCACATTTCTGCCCGTAATGGTGAACTTCATAAGTATCACTCCTTTCCGCTTTTTTTTATCTTACCATAAAATAACTCCCTGGGGGAGTTATTTCACAAAAAATTCTTATTTAAAACTATTTCTTAATTAATATAACGGACTGCGTTAATGATCGGCATCATGTAGAGGTCACCATAATCAACCATGGTCCCGTCCCCTGCCGCATGAACGACTGTGGTCCCGCTGATATACATGGCCACATGACCCGGGTAAGCGATGATATCGCCAGGTCTTAAATCATCCAAAGAAACACTCATACCGCCATAAGCCTGCGCGTCTGATGAGCGCGGAATCGAATACCCATATTCACGGTAAATGGCAGATGTGAATCCGCTGCAGTCTACGCCATATGTAAGATCGCTTTCACCCCAGACATAAGGGAGGATGCCTACAAATTGCTGCGCATAGTTAGCAACCGCCTGTCTGAGCGCTGCCACATCATCCGAATCCGGTTCAGCCGGCGCGATCTGCGCAAGAGCATAGCTTCTGGCTCTGCCCTGTGCTTCTTCCTGCAGACGTGTTTCAATCTGAGCACCCCATTCAATACCTTCTGCGATCCTTCCGCGGAAGGCAGCATCTTCTTCTGGAGTAACAGCTGTTTTACGGATGGTCGTCAGGGTTGCCTCCCCATTACTGATCCAGCCTTCTCCCAATCCAGGGATCTCCACACGGCTGAACTCATCGCCTGCTTCCAGCAGGTTCAGCACCACGTTAGCCGGCAGTGCACAAATGACTGTCGTATCTAATCCGGGACCATCCATGATCCATGTTTCATCTGCAGTGGTCACAGCAACATTTTTATTCATCAATCCGGCATTGGCTTCCGCATCTTTGCCGGTCAGAAATCCTTCTTTTTTTACATAGCCGGTCAGGCCATCGGCAACGATCTGATACCAGAGACCACTCTCCTTGATCACCGTAGCAGCCGTGCCCGGCTCCATCTTCCCTTGTAAAACTGCCAGAGAGTCGCCTTTTTCCACACGCTCATTTCCCGGGATCTTATCATAGATCAGCAGATCGCCGGAACCGTTGTAGATGATGCGCTTGCCGACGATATTGCCGGTGGCATCGTAGTATTCGTTCACTTCTGTCAGCTGTGCACCAAGTGCCGTTGTGGAAAGGAGTTCTGTGGAGCTCTCGCCTGTTGCGCCAACATAGTTTTCGATCACCGCACCTGCTCCGGCTGTCGGCAGATCAAGCAAAGGCACATCTGCTGCCTTTGCTGCGCTCCCTGCTGCCAGAACAAACATGCAGACGATCCCGATCACAGCTGCTGCTTCTGCGATCAGAAGGGAAAAAACTTTATGATTTCTATTCAGTTTTTCGAAAAGAATGTTTTTCATTTAAACTGTTTCAAGCTGCTTATGCTCTCCCGACATTCCGCCGTGAGAAGAAAAAAAGCGGGGAACTTTTGTCCCCGCTGTCATCATCTGTTTCTGCGATCAATTGATATATCTGACAACACCATAGATCGGCATCATGTACATACTTTGATAGCTGCAGACATCGCCCGGGACCGGTTCATGCACGACCGTATCACCACCGATGTAAAGCGCAACATGACCTCCGTAGTATACTATATCACCCGGCCGGATGTCGTCAAGCGAAACAGCCTCGCCTCCATACATCTGCCCATCCGTTGTCCGCGGGATCTCATATCCGAACTCGCGGTAGATTGCCTGTGTGAATCCGCAGCAGTCTGCTCCATAATCCAGGGAGTTGCCGCCGGATACATATGGAAGCCAGCCGACAAACTGCTGTGCATAAGCGGCGACTGCTTCACGCAGTGCTGCAACATCTGCGGAATCTGCTGCTGCCGGAGCGATGGACGCACGTCTTGCAGCCAGATCCTCATAATATGCTTCTTCCTCAGCTGCCATCTGCATTGCCTCTGCCCAGTCATTTGCTGCGCCTACACATTCTGCGATCCTGGCTGCACGCTCTGCCGACGCCTGATTGGACATGCCTGTACGGCGGACGGTTTCAAAGTTTGCATACGCATTTTCGATCCAGCCTTCTCCAACGTTTGGAACATAGATACGGGAGAATTCTTCACCCTCTTCCAATACCTCAAACCACAGTCCTGAGGAAAGGAAAGCTAAAAGGTCGCTGTTATAATCCGGTTCCACATTCAGCATCAGCTCATCATCATTGACTACAGCGATACGCATCCAGGTAGAAGCATCCAGAGCTTCCGCATCTTTGCCGACTGCAAAGAAGCTGGTATTTGCAAATCCGGAAAAATCATCTGCTACGATCTGATACCAGTTTCCGTAAACACCGACCAGTGTAGCGACATCTCCTTTGCTCATACGTCCGGTGATCTGAGCCATCTGGGTATCACCACGCTCGATCCTCTCGTTGCCCGGGATCCGGTCATACACTGCAATGGACTCGTCCACGTTGCATACGATGAGCTTGCCAAGGGAACCACCCTTGCTGTCATAATACTCATTAAATTCGGTATAGGTTGCGCCGAGTGCAGTCGTGGAAAGAAGGTCCACGGAACTCTCGCCCGTTGCGCCGACATAGTTTTTGACGATTCTGCCAATCCCAGCATTTGGAAGTGATGTTTCCTCTGCGAGCACACTGTTCACTGTGGAAACGCTTTTTTCTTTTGCGACGACCTCGCGTGTGCCCATAAAACAGAGACCTGCCAATATGACTACTGCCACCATTGTGATGGAAAGTATTTCGTAAAGTTTTAATTTCAATTTCATAAAATGTTTCGATCAAATATTACAAAAATGTTACAATTCTATTTCATAATATACCAATGGTTGCTCTAAAAGTCAACCTTAAAACCCATTGTTCACAATCTCTTCATATTTTGCCTGACACAAAATATTGTATATAAAAATCGTCCACACACAACATATGTCGTATGTGAACGATTTTATTAAGGATAAAAAAGAAAATGAAAATATTACCCTTTTTTTACATTTATTAAATACTTTACATATTGATAAAGCGTGACAGAAAATCTTTTGTCTCCTGCTTCTGTGGATTTCCAAAGATCTCCTGCGGTGTGCCCTCTTCCCAGATCACGCCGTCCTGCATGTAGACCACATGATTGGAAACATCCCGGGCAAAGGCCATCTCATGTGTTACGATGATCATTGTCAGGCCTTCCTTTGCCAGCGTCTTCATAACTTCCAGAACTTCTCCGACCATCTGCGGATCCAGGGCGGAAGTCGGCTCGTCAAATAAAAGCACGTCCGGATGCATTGCCAGCGCACGGGCGATAGCCACACGCTGCTGCTGACCGCCGGAAAGTTGTTTTGGCTTTGCCTTAATAAAAGGCGCCATGCCGACTTTGGTCAGGAAGAACAGGGCGTCCTGCTCTGCTTCCTGTTTGGACTTTTTCAGAACTTTCATCGGACCGACCATGCAGTTCTTTAATGCGGTCATGTTGCTGAACAGATTAAAGCTCTGAAAGCACATGCCGACCTTGGCGCGGTAGGCTGCCACATTTTTTTCTTTGGTGATATCGTTACCTTTGAAAAGGATCTCTCCCGAGGTAGGTGTTTCCAGCAGGTTGATGCACCGGAGCATAGTGGATTTACCAGAACCGGATGCACCGATGATACAGGTCACATCACCCTCATTGATAGAAAAATTGATATCCTTTAAGACTTCGTTCTTGCCGAAGGTCTTTCCCAAATGTTTGATTTCAATGATTTCTTTTTTGTCACTCATATTATTTTACCGCCTGGTGTTGTTCATGTTGTCTTCCCCGGCGTGAGGTGCATCGGAAAGATGTCTGTCATCTACAAAGTCTTTCCTCGGGTCGCTCAGTGTGCCGCTGGTATAAGCAAGCGTATCTGTCGTTGCCAGATCATACTCTGCCGGTCCATCCATTCTCTTTTCAAAGAAGCGCAGCAGCCAGCTGAAGAACAACGTCATGATCAAGTACATTACCATTGTGATGGTGAACGTCTCAAAGTATGTGTAGTAAGTGCCGGCCACGGATTTGGATGTGAAGAACAATTCTACAACACCAATGCAGCTCAGAACACAGGTATCTTTGATATTGATGATCAGGTTGTTGCCGATCTGCGGCATGATATTCCTAAGTGCCTGCGGCAGAATAACATTCAGCATCGTCTGCACATGAGTCATGCCGATCGCTTTTGCGCCCTCAGTCTGGCTGAGCGGCACGGAGAAGATACCACCGCGGACCGTCTCTGCCATATAAGCGCCGGTGTTGATCGATACGATCACAAACGCAGACGTCCACATATCCATGTGCAGGTTCAGAAGAAGCATTGCGCCGTAATGCAGGAACATGGCCTGCACCATCATCGGCGTTCCTCTAAAGACCTCTACATAGATCTTCAGGATAATGTTCACGATCTTCAGTAAGATCTTCTTGGCCACCGAATCATTTGGATTGATTGGGATCGTCTGGATCAGTCCGACGATAAACCCGATCACGCATCCGATCAGTGTACCAACAATGGCAATGAGGAGCGTTGTGCCCGCTCCTTTTGCCATTGATACGCCATAGTTTTTCAGTATAAATAGGATTCTTCCGAAGAAATCAGGCGGAAGGGATCCTGCCAGTAAAAAGCTGTTCATTGATTCACCCTACGATGATGCGTTACTCCTGTTAGTCGTTCATCGGCTGTACTGCGATAGCCTGGTTCATCCAGTCTTTATAGTCTTCCGGTGTTAATGTTGCAAGAACACCATTGATGGCTTTCTGCAGTCCGCTGTTTCCTTTCTGCATGGAGATACCGATGTTGATCTCTTCTTCAGAAACCTGATAGTCGCCATCGGTTCCTTCGAAGGAAAGCATAACCATATCCGGATAAACGGCACATGCACCCATTGCTGTCGGCTCATCTGTTACAACGATATCAACGCCGCCTGCTTCCAGAGCAACCAGCATTTGCGGTGCGCTCTCCTGTGCGGTCTGAGCCTGAACGTCAGGAATCTGCGGGATGCAGACATCATACCAGACAGTGTTCAGCTGAGAGGTTGCTTTTGCGCCGGAAAGATCTGCCAGTGATTTTGCATTCGCATATGGAGAATCTTTCTTGGTTAGTGTCACGATAGATGCAAAGTAATATGGATCAGAGAAATCGATCGTTTCCAGACGTTCTGCCGTAATAGACTGACCTGCGATAACACAGTCAACCGTGCCTGCCTGGACTGCCAGCGGCAGGGAGTCCCAATCCAGTTTGTAGATCTGCAGTTCCATACCCAGCTGCTCAGCGATGTATTTTGCCATCATGACATCGTAGCCGTATGCATAGTCAGAAGAGTCTACGATCGGAACAGCGCCGTTAGAATCATCGGACTGTGTCCAGTTATAAGGTGCATAGCCGCATTCCATAGCGACACGAAGGATCTTGCCGGAACCATCGTTTACGCCTGTTGCTGCCGGTGCCGGAGCTACGCTGCTTCCGCTGCCTGCCGGTGCCGGAGTGTCTCCGCCGGACTTGCCGCATGCGCATGCGAATACGACGACCATCAAAATCGCCATTGCTGTTGTCAGTAATTTGCCAATTCTTTTCATTTTTCTTTCCTCTTTTCTTGTTTGGTTTCTTTTGCTGCATTACGTATCGTCTGCAGAAAAAGTTCCCTGGCTGTTTTCCGGGCAAAATAAAAAATGTTCTGCATTTCTGCAAAACATCACATTTCTTCACCCATCCAACGTTTGTCATCAGAAAGCGCTCCACAAATGTGACAGTCCGTTACATATTCTGCAACGGCCCAACACCGGCTCTTTAAAGGGTCTCCCCGGCGTTTCGGCGGCAGTTCCTTTCATCCCGTCAGCACCCTTGCTGCTCTTTGGCGATCTTACTCATAAATGCCGCGCCTCTATTCTGCATAACGATATTTAATTGTTGGAATTGTATGCCCTATCGCAGCGCTTGTCAACCGTTTTTCCTATTAATATGTAATGCATCATCCCCCAAAAAATGTTATGATATCCCAAGCGCGATAGCGGAAAGGAGGCAAAATGAGACAATCCAAGTTTACATTTCAGGCATTTTTGATCATCGTTCTCATTTTCTCCGTTATGGCGTTTTTCTTTACGCTCTTTCTTTCCGGAATGGCAGATAAAGCATGGAATCCGCATGTCAACGATTCCTACGAGATTGCAGGGACCGATCTCACCATCCGGTATTCCGATAGAAAAGGCAACGGCATCTTTGAAGGCGATCCAGTAAACGGCGTCCTGAAGGTGGAAGGCTCGTTCGGGCACGACTGGGGCATCGCGTTAGAAGGCGATTACCTCTACCTGAATGAATACCGCACCTCCACGCTCGGTATGATGTTCTGCCAGCTGGTCCGCATCAACCTTAACACCTATGAAAAAGAAGTCCTGATGCAAAACACGATCCTCCGCGGGCAATGCACCTCCGGAGAACTGATCTGCGTCAGTGATATCCTGATGCCGTCCATGCAGCCTGAGACCAATGAAATGGCCCGCCTGTATGCGATGACTTCCGCCAATATCGATCCGAAGTCAGACAAAGGAACCGTTCTTTTTATCGACCCTTCAGACACAAAAGTCCTCTATGAAACAGAGGACGATGATGTACTCTCGGATGATTTTGATGCTCTTTATCTGGATCATTCCCTGGAAGAGATCCGAAACGGGAAATACCGGGAAGAGACACAGACAGAATCCCAGGAGGAGGGCCGGTAATGAAGATCAGATTCGGGATCAATAACAGAAAAGTGATCAACGGCGCCACCATCTATCTGCGGATCTTCCAGATAGCATCTTTGCTTGCGCTGCCTTACATCTTCCTGATCAATATCTATCCGGCAGTGATCACCAGCCAGAACCTTTGGTCCGTTTTGTTTGAGCTGGGGATTGTATCCATACCGCGCGCCGAAGCGATGCTGCTTTCTTTCATATATAAGCTGACCCTCAATGAGGTCATTGTCTATTTCATTCCGCTCGTGATCGCATTTGTTTATGGAATCATCCTGAAGAGAGGGCTTGACGGGCCGGAAAAGAGGGCGGTCCTGATCCGGAAGATCCTGATTATTCTGATCTTCCTTGACCTGGTGCTAAGGCTTTTGCCGTTCCGGTTTAACTACTCTTTTGCGTGGTATTTTGTTGTGATCGGATGCCTGGTGCGGGCTGCCTGCCTCATCTTTCTGATCCTGGATCTGAAACAGGCTGCAATTCAAAACGGCAGTAATAATCCGCAGTAATTATCGCAGACATTTCCAACAATAAAGATTATTTCAATAAAAAAACAGCAGGACCTCGAAAGAAGTTCTGCTGTTTTTTCATGAGCGTGCGGGGATTCGAACCCCGGACAACTTGATTAAAAGTCAAGTGCTCTACCACCTGAGCTACACGCCCATTCAATTGTCTAGGCAATTCTTGCCAGCAGGGCTAGCTGAATTCGAACCAGCGAATGCAGGAGTCAAAGTCCTGTGCCTTACCGCTTGGCGATAGCCCTAAAAAACAGGATGCTCCTATGCTGTGCCTGTTAAGGTGGGAGATGGGACTCGAACCCACGGCCTCCAGAGCCACAATCTGGCGCGCTAACCAACTGCGCCACACCCACCATATGAAAAGTTTAAACCTTCCAGCGTGCCTGAAGGGATTCGAACCCCCGACCCACGGCTTAGAAGGCCGTTGCTCTATCCAGCTGAGCTACAGACACGGATAAACCATTTTCCCTTTCGGGAAAAAAAGAGCGGGTGATGGGAATCGAACCCACGTATCCAGCTTGGAAGGCTGGTGTTCTACCATTGAACTACACCCGCACATAGTGACTTGTCAGTCAACTTCGGTATTATAGCAAATGATTTTCTTCTTGTAAATAGCCAATTACACGAATTCCTGCGTTATGATCCAAAGGACTTAAATGATCATAATCAAAGTCCAGAAACGCAGGCGGATCCAGCCTGCGTGTTTCTTCTTCCCACACAGAATAAGTAAAAAGATCCACATGATCACGTTTTGGAAGTCCTTCTTCATAAAACAGGCGGACCTGTTTTTCATAAGGTTTCCGGTCATTTGCAAACGGAGGTCTTTTCTTCGCTTTTTCCCTGCGGTAATAATCCAGCGTCAAAGCTTCTTTCCACAAATCCTCCTTTTCCGGATCCGTCTGCATGGCAAATTGAAACAGGATCTGATAACGGTCAAGGCGCGTCGGGCCGTGCAGATCATAATTCATCATCTGAATATAATCCGCAAGCTGCCCATACATATCGAATGCAGAGTCAAAGCAGTTTTCAAGAGCCTTAATCGATGCCTCAAACTGATGCGTATTGAAAAATACTTCCAGTACATCCTCTACCCGTTTGAGCAATTTGATCTCATCCGCAGAGATCCACCGTGTGGAGATCACCTCATAGGGTGCTTCGTCCATATAAATGATCCCATAATCTGCCGCCTTCTCGGCCATGTAAGATCCTTTCAGAACCTTTAGAAAACCTAACTGCAGCTGGTCCGGCTTCATGGCATAGACATCGTCAAAACTTTTTCGGAAGCTGGAAAGAACTTCCAGCGGCAGTCCTGCGATCAGATCCAGATGCTGATGGACGTTGCCTTTCTGCCTGATCTTTTCCACGTTGGCAGACAACCTGGCAAGATCCATCGTACGCCGGATCTCTTTGACTACATCCGGATTTGTGGTCTGTACACCGATCTCCAGCTGCACCTGGCCAGGCCTCATCTGCGCAAGCAAAGCGATCTCTTCCTCATTCAGCAAGTCGCCTGCAATCTCAAAGTGATAATTCGTTACACCGTTATCGTGCCCTAAAATCCAGCGCAGGATCCTCTGACAATGTTCATGATCACAGTTAAACGTACGGTCCACAAACTTGACCTGTTTGACTTTTGCGCGGTAAAAGAAATCCAGTTCCTTTTCCACCTTTTCCCACGGGCGGATCCGCACGCGGCGGCTGACGGACGATAAACAGTAACTGCAGGAAAACGGACATCCGCGGGATGATTCATAATACAGGATCTTATTCTGAAAAGATTCCAGCGCATCTTCCGAATAAATAAACGGAAGCTCTGCCATCTGCACCTCTCCTCCTGCCAGGATCCCATAGAGTGGGTTCCCCGCACGGAAACTTTGGATCAATTTCAGGCAGCTTTCCTCCCCTTCTCCCTGCATGATGCCCGACAGCCATGAATTCTCTCTCAGGATCTTTTCGCTCTCAAAGCTTACTTCCGGACCGCCTGCCCAAATGACTGCATCCGGCAGCCGTTCTGAGATCTCCTGCGCCAGATGGCGCATCACATTCCAGTTCCAGATATAGCATGACAAAAGGACCACATCCGGCTCCTGTTCACAGACATTAGAAAGAATCTCTTCAAACGGGTTATTGATGGTGGATTCTAAAATACACAGTTCTTCTTCCGGAATGGAAGGATCATGCGCAAGCGCATACTCCCGCAATATACGGACCGCTGGATTGGAATGGATGTATTTGGAATTGATGGCGACAAAAAGAAATTTCATTCTTTTTCCTGAATGACATATTTTCGGGTCTTCCATTTACCGCTAAGCAGAAAGGCCCCGCCGATAAAGAGCGGCATGGTGCCGGACAGCGCATCGCCCAGCCAGAATCCAAAGTATTCCATCTTGAAGACGACACCAAATAAAAGACCCAGACCGACACGCGCGACAAAAGCATCCAGAATAGCCACAACAAAATTGATCTTATAATTGGCGCTGCCATTGATAAAGGCCCCGGAAGGTGCCCGGACAATGGCGCCTACAAAGTTAATGATCAGGATCGGCAGATACTCCAGAGCCACCGGGATAATAGAGGCATCTGAGGTAAAGATCATGAAAATCTGGCTCGGGAACAGAAGCACAAGTACCATACAAAGGCCAGTGATCGATCCGCAGATAGCAAAAATAGCCAGCATGATCTTTGGTACACGGTCATATTTCGCACCGCCGATGTTCTGTCCGATCATGGAAGAACCGGCTGTGTTGACCGAGTTGGAAACCAGCATCGGCACACTGCAGATCTTATTACCAACACCTGCAACAGCAGAAACAACCACGCCGTAATTATTGACAAACGAATTGATAAACAGCTTGGAGAAGCTGATGGAAGCGGACTTGATCGCCATCGGAATACCCAGTTTGATCATGATGGAAAAGATGGTTTTATCGATCTTAAAGTCATCTTTTGAAACATCAAATCCCAGAGTCTCTTTCCGTTTGACCAGAAAGATCAGAGCCCAGATAAAGCTGACGCCCTGTCCGATGACGGTTGCCAGTGCGGCGCCGAATGTTCCCATATGGAAGACCATAACAAACAGCAGGTCTAAAATGATATTGATGACGGCTGCCGTTGCGATGAAAATGAACGGATGTCGGGAATCACCCAGTCCGCGCAGGATCGCGCTGACAGCGTTATAGCCAAAGATAAAGATCATGCCTGCGATGGTCGTAGTGCAATAAGCCAAAGCTTCCTGATAACTTGCTGCCGGCGTATTCATCACATTAAGCAGCTGATGTCTAAGGAGAAGGCCGCCTGTTGTGAAGACCACAGCACAGATCAGGAGGAAGATGGATAACGTACCGATGACTTTGCCGACTTTTTCTTTTTGTCCCGCTCCGACAAACTGGGAGATGATGATGGATGCGGCAGCGGAAAAGCCCATGACAAGCATGGTAAAGAAATGCGAAATATCTCCGCCGATGGTGACACCGGAAATGCCTACATTACCGATCACATGACCGACAACGATCATGTCAACCATGTTGTAGACCATCTGGAGTAAGTTCGCGAAAAACAGCGGCATCGAGAAGACGATCAGCTGCTTCCAGATATTTCCTGATGTAAAATCTGTGATCAAGCCCTTCTTCATAGCATCTTTATTATACTACCATGTCAGCATAATGGAGCATTTTTTTCATACAAAAGAAAAAGCCGCAGCTCTTTATGAGTAAAGAACCACGACCCTTCGTCGGGGTGACAGGATTCGAACCTGCGGCCTCTTGATCCCAAATCAAGCGCTCTAGCCAAACTGAGCCACACCCCGTATTTATGCGATTTTTCGCACGTGATGTATTATATATGAAGGCATTTTCGATGTCAATCAGATTTTAAGTTCTTTCAATGCTGCCACGACCTTCTGCAGCGCTTTTCCTCTGTGACTCATCCTGTTTTTTGCCTCCGGTGACATTTCTGCGGAAGTCATATTCTCTTCCGGCACATAAAAGATCGGATCATAACCAAATCCGTTTTCCCCGGCGATCTCATAAGCGATCCGCCCTTCAAACACCCCGCGGAACACCTTTGTTCCCGGCTTTATGCCGTCTTTTTCCGGAAATGCTAAAGCCATTGCACAGACAAAGCGTGCACCTCTCTTTTCTTCCGGCACATCTTTAAGCCTTTCCAAGATCGCATTGTTCTTGGTCGTATAATCAGTGTCCTCACCCATAAAACGGGAAGAATAAACGCCAGGCGCACCATCCATAGCATCGATCATCAAGCCGGAATCATCGGCCAGGACCATCTGCCCTGTCAGGTCGCGGATCGTTTCCGCTTTAATAACAGCATTTTCTTCAAATGTCGTGCCGTTTTCATCGATGTCAGCTTCGATACCTGCATCCTTCATGGAAAGGATGGTAAAAGACGTCCCCTCCAGCATTTCCCGGATCTCCCGGACCTTATTCTGATTACCTGTCGCCATGATCAGCTGCATCCTCTACCGCTCCTTTGTAAATGCTTTCAGGCAGACATTACAGTTAGAACTTTCCTGCGTCCGCTCCCAATGTGTGCCTGTATTGCTTATATAACTTTCCTTGCCTTCTGTGATGACTGTCCCGGTCCGCATATCTTCCGCATTCATTTCCATTGCAATTGGATGGGTGCTTCCCGGAGTATTGATCTCTACGATCACCGCGAACCGCTCCCCTGTATGCAGAGCAACCGGTTTTTTCAGTTTTACTGTATAATAACCGGTATCCGGCAGAACTCCCTGTGCCGCAGGCTCTCCGTAAACGGTGATGTCTCCTGGTTCCTTTGTCTTTGTATCCACATAAACTTTATACGTGGTATCCGGCCCCGTAGCATAAAAGCTGACGGCGCACAGATCCTCATCACCATTAGCTGTATATGCATTGGCAAAAAAGGCACGGTTCTTGTTATAGCCCACACGGCCGATCCATCCGCAGTCATCATACTGATAGATGGAATCATAATTATCCGCGTTTTCGATGCGTGTATAGACCTCACTGCAGGTGCCGATGAGCGCATCATCATAGGAAATATAGAAAACGCCATCTTCACCAAAACGGTTGCCCCAGCTGTTCTGGCAGATAAACGCGCCATCCTTTTCCGCTCCGGTCGGGAAGTTGTATGCCGGGTAATCGTCATCCCAGCCGATGATCACGATCTCATGGTTTGGCTGCGTATCTGTCGGGTAGCAGTATGCATTTGCCTGTGCATTGTAGTAACGGTCATCGATCGTACTCTCATCCAAAAGCGCCATATAAACAGAACTTTCCACAGCGCCGTATTTGAAGATCATCTTTTTGATGGTTTCGTAATCTTTGCTTTCGATCATCCGCACTTCCTGCACATGTTTTACAGCAGAAAGATCCGCATCACTTTCTCCATCTCCGTAGGGATCATCCATTTCATTCACCGGACCCTTCCAGGAAGATAAATAAGCCAGCGCCATAATATAGTCGCCGCCTTCTTCCGGCTCCAGTCCAAATCCACTGTGATACAGCATATGATCCTCGGAAAAATCGGTATATTCCACAGGCATGAGCGTGCTTTCCACGGCGCTTAAAGCTGCAAATGCCCAGCAGGCTCCCAAACTTGCCTGGTCTTTCACATAGGTTAAGCGGTCTCTCTCGATCAGATTGTAATAAGCCGGCAGATCCAGGGTTTCTTCGCTGCGGTGAAACTCTGCCTGCAATGCCTTTGTGTTCCAATTGTATGAATAATGAAATCCTTTTTCCACGACTTCCGCAGGAATATAGACAGTGTCATTTCTTGCAACTGCGGCCTCCTGCAGTACGATCTCTTCTCCATCCAGATTTACGACCGGATCATTCAGGAAAAGAGCAACCTGATTGTTTCCTTTTTCGATCAGCAGCTGAGAATCGTTATATAAGCTGACCGCACAGTCAAATGCTTCCCTCATTCCAATTTCAGAAAACATCATGTTCATGGAGTCACTCATATACATCTCGTCCAGGATCATCGGTGAAAGAGCCTCTCCGTCCACCAGGATTTCCGGCTGCTTTTCATTCACATAACTGGCCAGCGCCACTCTCCAGACCTGATTGGTCTCCACGGAAGAGCGGGATTTTGCCACATAATCGGACTCTTTAAAAAGCCCGATCCCTATGACAACGGCGATCGCGCAGATAAACGTTATGATGATGGAAATAAAAACTTTCTTCATCGAGGCTTTGGTCCCATGTACTGGTAAAAGTATGTTTTGATCATACCATTATAAATTTTACGGTTCTTAGTGGCTTTGCCGCCAAAATATTTCTGTGCATCCTCATAAGAGGTAATAAAGAACGCCGACCAGCTGTCTAACGCACGGAAGCGCTCCCCAAAAGTGCGGTAGAGTTCCGGGAGATTATTCTTATCTTCCAGACGTTCTCCGTACGGCGGGTTGGTGATCAGAAAGCCGTATTTTTTCGGATGGGAAAGATCCTTCACATCCCGCTGCTGGAAATGAATATACTTGTCAACGCCCGCCAGTTTTGCATTGTGTCTGGCTACCTTAATGACCTGCGGGTCGATGTCATATCCCTGAATATCCATCTCCTCCGGCAGATCGATCAGATCATTTGCTTCATCGATGGCATTGTACCACACTTTTTTTGATAAAAGAT
The DNA here is from genome assembly GCA_017536965.1 of Lachnospiraceae bacterium. GTDB lineage: Bacteria > Bacillota > Clostridia > Lachnospirales > Lachnospiraceae > RGIG5612. The sequence continues at coordinate 38,672 of JAFWCK010000151.1, forward strand.
TCTTCCATTCCTGGCTTAAAAAGTCCCGGTTCATACCCGGTGCCATCTTGCAGGCCATCATCGCAGCCTCAATTGGAAATGTCCCGCTGCCGCAGAATGGGTCCACTAAGATACGGTCTTTTTTCCACGGAGTCAGTGCGATCAGAGCACTTGCCAGTGTTTCTGAGATAGGTGCTTTGGATGCCAGTGCCCGATACCCTCTTTTATGCAGGGATTCTCCTGTTGTATCGATCGTGACCAGAACGTTATCTTTATGAATGAAGACCCGCAGCGGATATTCTGCTCCGCTTTCTTCAAACCATTCTTTATGATAGGTTTGTTTCAACCGTTCAACAATGGCTTTTTTTACTATCCTTTGTATGTCAGAAGGACTGAACAGTTTCGATGAAACCGAGGATGCTTTTTTGACCCAGAACTTTCCGTCCGCAGGAAGATAGTTTTCCCATGGAAGGGCCTTGGTGTTTTCAAACAATTCATCAAAGGTGCCTGCTGCAAACTCGCCGACTTTTAATAATACACGTTCACAGCTGCGCAGAAAGATGTTGGCACGTGCCAGACCATCTTCTTCTGCAAAGAAGAAGACTCTTCCATCTTCCACTTTTGCGATCTCATAACCCAGATCCTGAATTTCTTTTTTCAATACGGCTTCCAGGCCGAAATGACACGGAGCCACTAATTCCAATTTCATAAAAAATGCCTCTGTACAGCCTTCCCTTTATATATTTTTTGTCAGCATACATAATTAGAATATTTATTTTGGGAAGAACTGCTTGC
>JAFWCK010000025.1 GCA_017536965.1 Lachnospiraceae bacterium
TCCGGATCAGGAAGATGCAGTCCATGATCTTTTCGGTGCTATGACGGATATGGGCAATAAACTGGTCGATAAGATCTGCGAATACTTCCCGGGTATCGACGGCTTTACCGTTCATGATGACTGGGGCGCACAGAAGGCACCGTTCTTCTCAGATCAGGTAGCCAGGGATTATTTCCTTCCATATATGAAAGACTTCGTCGGCCATATCCACAGCAAAGGACGTTACTGTGTGATCCATTCCTGCGGCAAGATCGAGGACCGGATCCACATCTTCGTGGAGGCAGGCATTGACGGTTGGGAGATGATGAACATCAACGATGTCCGCAAACTCTACACAGAATTTGGTGAGCAGCTTTGCTTCCAGGCATGGCCGCATACGTTCGATGTGACAGATGATCAGGCAGCCAAGGAAGCAGCAAGAGAATTTGTTGACTTCTTCTGCCACCCGGGTAAACCGGCTATGCTGGGCATGGGCTACCGGGAAGCATTAGGCTGCAAAGTCTTTATGGAAGAAGTATATGAATACTCCAGAAAGAGATATCTGGGATTGGTATAAACAAACAGATCATCAAAGCGGCAATTAGCCGTTGGGGATAGACAGAGGCATAAAAGAAAAAATAAAGGAGAAGTAACTATGGGAGAAATCATGTTAAACGGCGGACAGCGCAGAAGATACGCAGAGGGGGAAAAGGCAATTGTCTTCAAACGCAGGGAAGTTGAACCGGCAAAAGTGGTTCCAATGCCTCCATTGGAAGTCCATCCGAAATTTGCGGATAAACATTTTATGGTCATGTCCGATGTCAACGAGTTCGTTCCGGGAGTAACGGCAGAAATGGTCGACTGGTTCTGGGGAAACATGGAGAAAGGCTATCATCTGTGGGCTCCAGGCGAGCATTACGGATTTGACTGGATCGTACCTCCATGCGAGGTTGGCTATGCAGGTTCCGTTGAGGGCTCTTATGAATTTGACCCGACACACCCGATCAAGATCACGCGTGTCAGCGTGGAGCATTATCCGTTCACGGAATGCTATGAGCACTGCTGGATGAGCTGCTTCGGTGACAGCACGCCAGACTCCGGTTTTCTGATCCATATGTATCAGGACGTCGAGGGCGGCATCTACTGGAGAACCGTTTCTGTTTCTAGTGAAGAGCGGATGAAGCAGATGGCGGAGATGGCGCAGAAGATGGCGGAGATGGCAAAGAAGACCGGTATGACGCCTCCGGTAAGACCAAACATCGCAGAACATATGGCATTTGAATCAGCCATGCTGAATCAGTTCCTGCCAGGTCTGTATAACGTCTGGAAAGACCACCCGGATCCATGGGAGAATGTCCGCTTTGACCTGTCGACGGTCAAACAGGAAGATGGAACCTGGAGACATAAATACACAAATGTTCCACCGACAAGAGAAGAAGTCGAGAAAGCAATCGCAGAAGGTACAGATTATCCAAAACATTAACAGTAACGACCCGTAAGAGCCATGCGTGAGCGTGGCTCTTACTTTTTCATGAAAAAGGAAATTTATATGACGTTTTTACAGATCGAGTACTTTATAGAGATTGTAAGAAGCGGAAGTTTTACCAGGGCAGCGGAGAAGCTGTTTGTAACACATCAGGCACTGAGCCTGCAGATCCAGGCGATGGAAAAGGAACTGGGGATGCCGCTTTTTGACCGGAGCAACCGGAAAAAGCTGGCTTTAGCAGAATCCGGAGAGATCCTTTATCAGGCGTGGGTTCCACTGCTGGAGTCTCACCGGGCAGCGATCCGGGAAGCAAAAGACCATTATGAGGAGCAAATGAAAACGCTGTATATCGGGGTACAGGATTCACCAAGGATCCGGGAACTTTCGATCCAGGTCATCAGTGAATATATCAAAAGAAAGAATCTGAAGCCGGAATTCATTGTAGGCGAGCCGGAAAATCTGTTGAGCAGATTGAACGCCGGAGAGTTGGACATGTGCAGTGTGATCTCGTTTGCCCTGTATGGGAAAGAACACCTGATGAAGGCGGATATCGGCGGAAAAAAAGCGGTTCCAGTAATTGTTGTTTCCAAAGAGCATCCACTTTCCAAAAAGAAAAAGCTGACACTTTGGGATATCAGGGATGAGCTGATCATCACCTTTGATGACAGCTTCGCAAAAGGGTCCAGGATCCGGATCGACGAGATGCTGCAGAGGGCAGGCGTCAGCAAGTATAAGCTCAAGGTTTTAAAAAATGTACAGGAAGTTAAAATGGCGGTCTGCCTGAACCAGGGTGTTGCGATTGAGCTGGATATGGCAATGAATGATATCCTGGACAAAGTGAAACTGTTTTCCATTGACAACCTGAAAGAGGAAGATGCAGCAAAAATTGTTATGGCATGGAAAGACCCGAAATGGAGTGATATTGTCTCGGAGTAAGTAAAAAAAATCGGCAAAGGGCATTCGCAATAAAAATATTGCGAATACCCTTTTTATAATTTGCTTTTGTTTCAGAGAAGTGCCCCGTAAGATAATATTGGGACTAATAATAAAGCAATAATTATTATTAAAAGGAAGGAGAATTTTTATGGGACAGAATAATCCTATGCCGAAAGGCTTTGGCTGGCGTGGCTGGATGCTGATGATCTATCAGATGATCGCATATATCGGATATGTCGCATTCACCAGCTATCCGGTCAATGTTCTTTCCAGTCAAGTTGGAGGAACAACCGTAACCACATTTATCACGATGGTCGGCTCACTCCTCAGCTTCATTATCACTTACTTTATTGTAGCACCTCGGATCGGACGGATCCGTAATCAGAAAGCACTCAGCTTACTGTTTGGTATTATCTCTATGGCAGTTGGAACACTGATCATCGTGATACCGGCAGATACCATGAGAGTTCTGTGGTGCATCGTTTTCGGATGCGGTCTTCTGACATTCCCTCTTTGGGCAAATACGATGACCACCATTCTGATCGGTAACTGGTTCCCGCGGAAGAAAGGTACAGTTATGGGTATCGTTACCTTATCTTACCCACTTGCTTCTGCAATCTGCCTGAGCCTTTTCACCGGAGCACACGGCGCAAAACTGGCTGAGACAGGTTCTGTCGTGAAAGCAAACATTACTGCATGGCTTCCGTTCTACATTGCATGTATCGTAGGTCTGATCATCTGTGCAGTTTTCGTTAAGACTTATCCGGAAGAGTGCGGATGTTTCCGTGACAACGACAAGTCTTTCACAAAGGAAAAAGCAGACGAAATGCTGGCACTGGAGCTGGAAAACAGAAAGAAATCTGTTTGGAAACGTTCTAAGATCTGGGGCTGCGCACAGTGGTGGTTCGCTATCATCCCGACCAACATCATCATGCTGACTGCAGTTGCATTCATGGTACAGATCGTACCGGCGCTGATCAGCTTTAACGACAAGTTCACAATCTTCGCGATTCCTGGATTTAAGCTGATGAGCATGGGCTTCACATCCGTCCTCTTCATGATGGGTATCGTTGCTATGATCGGCAGCTATGTATTAGGTCTTCTGGATACGAAATTCGGAACCAAGAAAGCTATCTTTATCACCAGCATCATCATGACGATCTGCGGTATCTTAGGTGCAATTGACAATGCATGGACGATCTTTGCAGCAACCATGCTCTTAGGTGTCTTCATGGGTGCAGGATCCAACTTTGGATTTTCCGCACTGGTCCGTTACTGGAGACCAGAGGACTTCCCAGCTGTTTATACCGGTGCACCTCCTCTGAATACAGTTATGAACGCAGTATTCCCATATATCTTTGCAGCCATTGGCGCACAGGCACTGGGATATCATGGAACCTTTATCTTTGTCGCTGTTCTGGGTGTGATCAGTATCGTACTGAACTGCCTGTTCAACCCGAAGAAGCTTGCAGATTATGATGCAAAACTTCGTGCAGAAGCAGGTCTCCCGGTTGACAATGTCCTCTATGACAGAGTTGGTATGGAAGAGAGAGCAAACGCAGCAAAGAAAGCTGCAAAATAATAAGACGGTTCATTAATAATAAACCTCTTTAGGAAGATTGGGTCTGGCAGCAGCAACATTACTGCCAGACCCGGTTTTTGCTTAAAAAACAGGATACTTTAACGCTTTTTCTTGTTGACAAAGTAAAGTGCGAGAGGTATCATTATAGAAAATTTTTTTAGGGATCGTATAGAAATGTTCGCGAATTTACTGGTACTTTTAGCTGTAGTCGTAAGCGTTATCCTCCTGCTAGTCGTCGTAGAAAGCGGAGATAATGCTGATTGGTGTACCCGGGAATTCACGAAGTAATCGATTTAATCGACGGTCTTTATCGAAAGATAATCGGAAACGCAAAGTCCTATGGAAACACGATCAGCCATAGGACATTTTTTTACAGCAAAGGAGAGTGATGCAAATGGAACTCACGGGAGCTCAGATCTTAATGGAATGTCTCCTGGAACAGGACGTAGACACCGTCTTCGGCTATCCGGGCGGAACAATTCTGAATGTCTATGATGCCCTGTACGGCTATGAGGATAAAATCCATCATATTCTGACCGCGCATGAACAGGGTGCATCCCACGCGGCGGATGGTTATGCCAGATCGACCGGCAAAGTCGGTGTTTGTTTTGCGACTTCAGGACCAGGGGCAACGAACCTTACCACTGGTATTGCGACGGCATATATGGATTCTTCACCAGTCGTCTTCATTACCTGTAACGTCAGTGAGAACCTGATTGGAAAGGATTCTTTCCAGGAGGTAGATATCACCGGTATTTCCATGCCGATCACCAAATGCAATTACCTGGTCAGCGATGTGAATAAACTCGCAGATACGATCCGGGCAGCCTTTGCGATCGCAAGGAGCGGCCGGCCGGGGCCGGTTCTTGTGGATATTCTGAAGAACGTTACGGCAGAAAAGGCAGAATACGAGAAGCTGGACCGCGCAAGCCATTATTCCTCCGGGAAGCTTGGTGTTCTCATGAAACGGGCATCAGACAACTTTAATACACCAAAGGCAGATGAAAAGGATATCGATATCCTTGTGGATATGATCAAAGCCTCCGAAAAACCGCTTCTGATCTGTGGCGGCGGTGTGGTTAGAGGCAGAGCCCAGGAAGAATTCACGGAATTTGCAGAAAAGATTGATTCACCGGTTGCAGTGACCCTGATGGGCGGCGGTGGTTTTAAAGGAAGAAATCCGCTGACAACAGGTATGATCGGTATGCACGGATCCCAGGCATCTAACATGGCATGCGACGGATGTGATCTTCTGATCGCGGTAGGCTGCCGGTTCTCAGACCGTGTTGCCCTGAACCCGGCTACTTTCGCTCAGCAGGCAAAGATCGTGCAGATCGACATCGACCGGTCTGAGATCAACAAAAACGTCAAAGTGGATCATCATATCATCGGCGATGCAAAACATGTCCTTCAAAAGCTGAACGAAAAGCTTACACAGGAAGATCATACGGAATGGAAGAAATACGTTTTCTCCTTCAAGACGGAATCCGAGTATGATGAAGGCGGCGACACGCTGACTCCGAAGCAGATTTTGGCAACAATCGCACGGATGGTCCCTCAGGATACGATCGTAGCGACCGATGTCGGTCAGCACCAGATGTGGGCAATCCAGCATTTTCACTTTGATTATGCCGGCCAGCTCTTAACCTCAGGCGGCTTTGGAACGATGGGATTTGGCCTTGGGGCTGCGTTAGGCGCGAAAGTCGGCAATCCGGAAAAGACCGTGATCCATATCACTGGTGACGGCAGCTTCCGCATGAACTGCAACGAGCTCTCCACCGAGCAGTTCTATGACATTCCGGTCATCACCTTTATCTTTGATAACCGCACGTTAGGCATGGTCCGTCAGTGGCAGTCGCTCATCTATGACAAACGCTACTGCGAGACGACCCTGGACAGAGGTCCGGATTTTGTCAAACTGGCAGAAGCCTACGGCTTGAAAGGAAGAAGGGTTTCTTCCGTTGAAGAACTGGAAGGTGCGATCCAGGAAGCGTTGGAGTACGGACACGGCTATGTGATTGACTGTGCGATCGATATCGACGAAATGGTTCGTCCGATGGTCGGCGGCGGCAGCCATATTACGGAATTCATGATAGATTAGGAGGGAAGACATGGGAGAAATGAGAGTACATACACTGGCCGTTCTGGTCGACAATGAGGCCGGCGTCCTGTCACAGGTTTCCAGACTGTTTTCCCGTAAGGGATATAATATCGAATCACTGGCAGTGGGCACAACGGAATCTCCGGATACGTCCCGTATCACGATCGAAGTGGTGGCAGACGATGATCATATCGCATTAGTGGCAAACCAGCTGCGCAAGCTCTATCCGGTCCATTCTGTAAAACTGCTGAATCCGGACAACTCGATCAAGAGAGAGCTTCTCATGGTCAAGGTGAAGGCAGAGGACGGAAGCAAACGGAACGAGATCATTCAGATCGCCAACATCTTCCGCGCGCAGATCATCGATGTGTCCATCGGATCCTTAACACTCGCCATGATCGGCGATGCAACCAAAAACCAGGGGCTTGAAAAAATTCTGGAAGAATTTGAAATAATAGAAACTGTAAGAACTGGCGCAATCTCTCTGGAGAGAGGTACGCAGAACATTTATGATCAAACAAAAGAAAAAGGAGAATTTGATTATGGCAAAAATGTATTATGAGAAAGACTGCGACATTACAAAGCTTGACGGAAAAACAATTGCAATCGTTGGCTATGGCTCCCAGGGACATGCACATGCACTGAACCTGCGTGATTCCGGATGCAAGGTCATCGTTGGCCTGCGTGAGGGCGGAAAATCCTGGCCGGTAGCAGAAAAAGATGGATTTACTGTTATGACAGTTCCGGAGGCTACAAAAGCAGCGGACATTATCATGATCCTGATCAACGACGAAGCACAGGCTGATATGTACCGGAAAGACATTGCGCCATATCTGACGGCAGGCAAAGCAATCGCATTCGCACATGGATTTAACATTCGTTACAAACAGATCGTGCCGCCGGCAGACGTAGATGTTTTCATGGCAGCTCCAAAGGGACCAGGCCATACTGTCAGAAGCCAGTATGTAGCAGGCAAAGGTGTGCCGTGTCTGGTAGCCGTAGAGCAGAACGCAAGCGGCAAGGCATATGACATCGCACTGGCTTATATCGCAGGTATCGGCGGTGCAAGAGCCGGCATCCTAGAGACCACAATGAATGAAGAAACAGAGACTGACCTCTTTGGTGAGCAGACCGTTCTTTGCGGCGGCGTTGTTGACCTGATGAGATGCGGTTTTGAGACATTAGTAGAAGCAGGCTATGCTCCGGAGAATGCATACTTTGAGTGCATCCATGAGATGAAGCTGATCGTTGACCTGATCAATAAGGGCGGCGTTGCAGCTATGAACTACTCCATCTCTGATACAGCAGAGTATGGTGAGTATGTATCCGGCCCGAGAGTACTGCCTTACGAGCAGACCAAAGCAAACATGAAAGCTGTCCTGAACGACATTCAGGATGGTACGTTTGCAGGCAAATGGATCGCTGAGAACAAGAACGGCAGAACGTTCTTCAATTCCAAGAGAGCAGCTCTTGCAAAGCATCCAATGGAGATCGTCGGCGCTCAGCTGCGTGAGCAGATGCTGTGGAAGAACGACAACGATCTGGATAACGCTTCCAACTAATTAAATAATGCATTAAGCGTGCCGTGAACCTCGGCACGCGTCAACGATTATTTTAATAATTGTAATTACTGCTGTACCGTCGCAGGTCTTCGAGCCTGGCCGACATGCGATTTTTCTTAGCAAGCTGTGCAGACGGATAGGTGCCAGGCGAGGACTGTTTGAGCGAAGCGAGTTCCGCAGCCGGCACCGGGATTATCCGGATGTGCAGCGAGGTTAGAAAAATCGCGCTGGAGGACGGGGCCGAAGACCTGCGGCGGTGCACAACAATTAAATTAGGAGATAGATATGAGATCTGATAACGCGAAACTTGGTGTCGCAAGAACACCGAATAAAAGCCTGATGTACGCTCTGGGCATGACCGATGAAGAGATCAACCGCCCAATGATCGGCGTCGTCAACTCTTTCAACGAGATCGTCCCGGGCCATATGCACCTGCGCCAGATTGCTGATGCAGTCAAGGCAGGTATCCGCGCAGCAGGCGGAACTCCGATCGAGTTCCCGGCAATTGCAGTCTGCGACGGTATTGCAATGGGACATATCGGAATGAAATATTCCCTGGTCACCAGAGATCTGATCGCAGATTCCACAGAAGCTATGGCCATTGCGCATCAGTTTGACGGACTGGTCATGATCCCGAACTGTGATAAAAACGTTCCTGGACTTCTGATGGCAGCAGCCAGACTGAACATCCCGACCATCTTTGTTTCCGGCGGCCCGATGCTGGCCGGCCATCTGAAAGACGGCAGAAGAACCTGTCTTTCCCATATGTTTGAGGCAGTCGGCGCTTACCATGCAGGCACCCTGGATGAAGCAGGCGTAGAGGAATATACCGAGAATGCATGTCCGTCATGCGGATCCTGCTCCGGTATGTATACCGCAAACTCCATGAACTGCCTGTGTGAAGCAATCGGTATGGCACTCAAGGGCAACGGAACTATCCCGGCACCACTTTCTGCAAGACTTCGTCTGGCAAAGAAAGCCGGCATGCAGATCATGGAACTGGTAGAGAAAAACATCTGCCCGAGAGACATCATGACCGAAAAAGCATTTGAAAATGCAGATGTCGTTGACATGGCACTTGGATGTTCTACCAACACCATGCTTCATCTTCCGGCTATTGCACACGAAGCAGGTTTGGAGATCAGCCTGGATATGTCCAATGAGATCAGTGCAAAAACACCGAACCTCTGCCATCTGGCACCGGCAGGTGACACCTTTATGGAAGATCTGGAACAGGCCGGCGGCGTCTATGCAGTTATGAAGGAGCTGACCAAGAAGAACCTTCTTCATACAGACGTTATGACGGTTACCGGAAAGACCATGGGCGAAAACCTGGAAGGAATCGAAAACCTGAATCCATCTGTTATTCGTCCAATCGATGATCCGTTCTCGCAGACAGGCGGCATTGCTGTCCTGAAAGGAAACCTTGCACCGGACGGCTGTGTTGTGAAACAGTCTGCAGTAGCACCGGAAATGATGGTGCACGAAGGTCCGGCAAGAGTCTTTGACAGTGAAGAAGATGCGATCGATGCCATCTATAATAGAAAGATCAATCCGGGTGATGTGGTCGTGATCCGTTATGAAGGACCAAAAGGCGGTCCTGGCATGAGAGAGATGCTGAACCCAACTTCTGCTATCGTCGGCATGGGACTGGGTGAAAGCGTTGCTCTGATCACAGACGGCAGATTCTCCGGCGCAACCCGTGGAGCAGCTATTGGACATGTCAGTCCGGAAGCAGCATCTGGCGGAAACATCGGTCTGGTAAATGAAGGAGATCTGATCTCCATCGATATTCCGAACTGCAAGATCAATGTGAATGTTTCGGATGAAGAACTGGAAGAGAGAAGAAAAGCATGGGTATGTCCGGAACCGAAGATCAAGACCGGTTATGCGGCACGCTATGCGAAACTGGTCTCTTCTGCAGACAAAGGCGCTATATTAATGTAGATCATTTGGAGAATAGATTTAGAAATGAATCAGGTAAAAATATTTGATACCACACTGCGTGATGGTGAGCAGTCACCGGGATGCAGCATGAATCTGCGGGAAAAGATTGAGATCGCAAAATGTCTGGAGCGTATGAAGGTAGATATCATCGAGGCAGGTTTTGCCATCTCTTCCCCGGGAGATTTTGAATCTGTACAGTCGATTGCCAGAGAAATCAAGGGCTGCACCATCGCATCCCTTGCCAGATCGACCGAAGGCGATATCGACGCAGCCTGGAATGCGGTCAAAGAGGCAGTGGATCCGCGGATCCATCTGTTTATTGCAACCTCTCAGCTGCACATGGAATACAAGCTGAAGATGAAACCGGAGGATGTCTTAGAGACAGCGGGCAGAATGACGGCATACGCTAAAAAGTACTGCTCGAACATCGAGTTTTCTGCAGAAGATGCTACCCGCAGCGAGCCGGAATTTCTGGCAAAAGTCGTAGAAGCAGCGATTAAAAACGGTGCAACAACGGTCAATATTCCGGATACCGTCGGCTACACTACGCCGGAAGAAATGAAGGCGTTGATCGAGTATCTGATCGAAACGGCAGAAGGTGCGGAAGATGTTATTTTTTCCGTACACTGCCATAATGATCTGGGTATGGCAACTTCCAACTCGCTGGCAGGCGTCTTAGGCGGCGCGCGGCAGATTGAATGTACGGTCAACGGTCTGGGCGAACGTGCCGGCAACACCGCACTGGAAGAAGTGGTCATGGCAATGCGGACCCGCCCGGATATCTTTGGCGATATCACTACAGGTATCGATGCGACACAGATTTATCGCGCAAGCAGGACGACCTACAACATCATCGGCCAGAAAGCCCCGCTGAACAAGGCTATCGTCGGACAGAATGCATTTGCGCATGAATCCGGTATTCATCAGCATGGTGTGCTGGCCAATAAGAAGACGTATGAGATCCTGACGCCGGAGGCTGTCGGCATCCATACACAGAACATCGTTCTCGGCAAGCATTCCGGCAAGCATGCAGTGGAAAGTCATCTTACTGAGATGGGATACAACCTTACTGAAGAA
>JAFWCK010000152.1 GCA_017536965.1 Lachnospiraceae bacterium
ACGACAGCATCTTTATTTGTTGTATCAACAGAAACAGCAGTACCGGTTGTAGTTGTAACGAAATAATAACCGTACGGAAGTTTTGTGACCTTCTGATCGCCCTCTTCTGTAGGCGTCACATCTGTTACTTTTTCGCCAATCGTTGCATAGTTAGCAGTCAGCCAGGCAACCGCAGCCGCTGAAAGCGCAGTATCATCACTAGCATCTTTAGCTGCATCCTGAACAATGATATAACCATTTTCTACTTTGAAATAATCATTTGTAGGAATTGTTTTTCCAGCAAGTGGCTTATAGGAAACCTTCGTATTATCAGTTTCATTCACAACTGCTTCAAATACTCTGTAAAGTTCATATGTCTGATCTTTATGAGCAGCTGTAATAGTAAGACTTCCCGGACCATTCTTTCCAGAATCCTTGTCAGCATTCGCTGCCATTGCCGGAATCGCCATCGCGAACACCATCACCATGGCAATGAGCAATGCCACCATCTTTTTCATTGTCTTCATGTCTTTTTCCTTTCCTTTTTTTTGTCCCTTTAGGCGTTTGCGAAACGCCAGAAGCCGCGTAATTACGGCATTCTTTTTGCTATAAAATAAAACAACTCCTCACCGGTTCATGGTAAAATTGAGTTGCCAGAAACAATCAACCATGCTCCAGAGAAAGGAGTTGTCACCCATATGATACCATATCATCAGATGACTTTGGCCGATGTTTTTACAGAAACTCAGGAAATTTTTGAAGCTGATAAACCTGAATTCCTGAAACTGCTCGAATCTACCATCAATCTCAGTGAATTGATCCCGGTTTCTTTTAGAAACCATTTCTATGCTTCCACGGGCAGACCCCGTGAATACTCATTGACGTCTTTACTTTGGGCTCTCATTATCCAGCGGATCTTCTCCATCCCGACCGATTCACTGCTCCTGACCTTCCTTGAATACTCAAAAGATCTGCGTGAATTCTGCGGCTTTGCCAAGGTTCCGGATGCATCAAAGATCACTCGTTTTAAGCAGGAGTTTATCGATGACCTGCAGATGTTTTTTGATCGTCTCGTTGATCTTACCGAACCGATCCTGCAGGAGATTGATCCCGAAAAGGCATCCATGTCTGTTTTTGATACAACCGGTCTGGAAGCCTACGTTACAGAGAATAATCCCAAGTATGCCAATCAGAAGATCCGCCAACTGAAAGCCTGGGCAAAATCCATGGGTTTTGATAAATCCTATGATCCCTATAAAGCAGCTTATGGCTCCATGCCGACACATGCTTCTGCTGATGCTGAGATCAAACAGCAATACCTCAACGGGCATTTCTGCTATGCTTACAAGGCCGGCGTTCTTACCAACGGACTCGGTATTATCCGCGCCATAGAATTCTATGACAAGGATTACTTTGCTTCTCATCCGGAGATTGAGCGATATAAGAAGACTGATGCTCCGGATGAAGATAAATCTGTAGGAGATGCAAGGCTTGTGCTTCCTCTGCTGAAAGACTTTTTTCGGAAGCATCCGCTGATCAACCCGAAAACCTTCCTCGGCGATGCTGCTTTCGACAGCATCGAGATCTATAAAGCGTTGCTTACCGGCGATGCATTTGGCTGTTGTCCGGATGGAAAGCCCCGGATTTTTGAAAAAGCATATATACCTCTGCGGTCAGGCCTGAAGCTGACTGATCCGGATTATACGATTAACGAAAACGGTATTCCCTGCTGCCCGCATGATCCAACCCTTCCTATGAAGCCGGAAGGAAATACATCCCATCTCCGGTGCGGACTGAAAACATTCAAGTTTGTATGTCCAAAGATGTCATGGGATAAGTGTGAGGACGGTCGTTACCATCGCATCTGTCACTGTGAGGATCCCTGCACTAATTCCACATGCGGGCGCATGGTCTATCTGTACCCTGAAAAAGATCTCCGCCGCTGTCCCGGTGTTATCCGGGGAACAGAAGAATGGGAGTCAACCTATAAAATCCGCACATCCGTCGAGCGCTCCATCAATCACATCAAAGACAGTTTCTGTCTCGGAGACCGCAAGACACAGAATGCAAAAACACTCCATGCCGACCTTCTGCTTGCCGGCATAACCCAGCTGATAACGGTAGTCGTGGCGGACAGGATCCACAAGCCTGAATATTTCCGTTCACTCAAGCGTCTTATCGCATAGACTGCCGAAACTGCATAATGAAGAAAGTTTATTAAAGTACGTCAATTTTCAAGGTTCAGGACAGTTATCCACAGTAACTGCAGAATACCTGCCGGTGATACTTCGGTGAAATCCGGTATGGCCGGACTTCAACCTTGTTTTGTTCAGGATTGCGAGCTCGCGGAGCGAGTTTCGCAATTACCTAATACAATTATAAAAACAGCTGTCAGAATAATTATAAAAATAATCGTGAAGAAACAGATCCTGCAATCAGCAGGCTCTGCCGGAAAGGGGCGGCAGGAAAAGCAGTCCTGTATACCCGCTTTTGTACATAATTATTGTAAGTGACTTTTTATACGTAATTTATAGTATAATAGCAGCGGAAAATGATTGTCAATGGCATCCCGGACGGATGGATCTTATTGTTTGAGAGCCGCGTTTATGATATCATTTTACTCAGTGGAAGCTTATTTCCGTAAGATCCGTTTTGCCGGGAGGGGAGCCGGGGGAGCCAGGGGACGGTTCGGGAGACACAGAACCGTCCCC
>JAFWCK010000153.1 GCA_017536965.1 Lachnospiraceae bacterium
GGCGGCATCGTTGGAGATGACGGTCCGGAGAATCTGCAGATCGGCCAGGAGAGTGCTGTCGGCGAAACCTATTATGAATTCCAGCAGTACCTGAAAGCACAGAAAGAACTGGGAATTCTTTTAAATATCGACTCCAAAAACGAATACGAAAACGCCATTGCGGGCCTGAACTGCAAAGGCTCCGCACTGTCACCGGACGACTTTATCCTGATCAAAGCAAACTGGGAACCGAAGGACAGAAACCTTCTGGCAATCGCACAGGAACTGAATCTGGGCGTGGATTCCTTTGTCTTTGTAGATGATAACCCGGCAGAGCGGATGATCGTCTCCGAGCAGGTGAAAGGTGTTGCTGTACCGGAGATGGAATCCCCGGAGACCTATATTAAAACGCTTGATCATTCCGGCTTCTTTGAAGTGACCAATTATTCTGCGGATGATGCCGGCCGCAATGAGATGTATAAAGCCAATATCCAAAGAGAACAGGCGCAGGCAAGTTTTGCGGACTACACAGAATACCTGAAGAGTCTGGAAATGACGGCAGAGATCAAACCATTTGCGAAAGAGTATATTCCGCGGATCTCGCAGCTGACTAATAAGAGCAATCAGTTTAACCTGACCACTTTACGCTGTTCCATCGCGGATATCGAAGAGATGGCAGCAGATGAGAACTGGATCACGCTTTACGGAAAGCTGATCGATAAGTTTGGTGATAACGGCGTGGTATCTATTCTTGCAGCAGAGATCAAGCCGGAAGCGGTGAATCATCTGGGTAAAGAAGCACATATCCGTCTGAACCTGATGAGCTGCCGCGTTCTGAAACGGGATATGGAATTTGCCATGCTGGATGAGCTGGTCCGTCAGGCAAAAGCCAAAAATGTGACAACACTGGTCGGGCACTATCTGCCTACCAAGAAGAACGGTATGGTCGCAGAGCTCTATACCGATCTTGGTTTTACGAAAGAAAATGATATCTGGACACTGGATGTGAATTCTTATCAGGACCAGTGTCATGTAATAACGATCAACTGATCGGAGGTAATAATGGAAGAAAAGATTTATGAAACACTCAATGAGATCTTTCAGGATGTCTTTGATGACGAGGACATCGTGGTGGATGCAGGGACCAATTCTGATACGATCGAAGATTGGGACAGCTTAGAGCACATCAATCTGGTCGTTGCGATTGAGAAGGCGTTTGGGCTGAAGTTATCCATGGACGAAGTAACGGGCATGAAAAACGTTGGTGAAATGGTAGAGATCATCAAGGCACGCGGAACCAAGCTGTAATGAAGAAAAGCATTTTCAAAAACCACATCGGAGAGCTGGTGGCTGCCATTGTGATCGGCCTTCTGGAAGTCCTTGCGTTATCGCTGTTCTATAAGGACTCCCTTGCTTTCTGGTTTGCGTCTTTTGGAAATGTGCTGCTTCTGATCGGAGCATGGATCGTTTTTTCTGCGTTGTTCTTTGCACTTTTCAGGCTTTTCCTTTTTTTGATGGACCGCCTGGTGCCGGCAAAGAAAAAGGGCAGAAAACATTTCTGGTTTGCACTGTTGATCCTTTTGATCTTCTGGCTGCCCTGGCTGATCGCCTTTTATCCGGGATCCGCTTCATATGACATGATGTATCAGGTCACGCAGATCAACGGAGGTATCCTGCTGAACGGGCACCATCCGCCATTTGCAACCATGGTCATGGGGCTTGTTTCCAACATCGGCTGGATGATATCACATGGGCCAAACCTGGGGATCTTCCTTTATATTCTTCTGCAGACATTGATCTGTGCCGTTGCAGTGGCGTACATGATCGCCCAAATGCAGAGGATCGGAGTCTCAACTGCTTTTCAGATGATCGTCCTGGGATATTTTGCCATTGTCCCGTTGTGGGGCGGTGCCATGCAGACAGGCATCAAGGACATTTTGTTTACGGGAGTCTTTCTCCTGTTTATGACATTCTCCATGCAACTGTTTCTGCCGCTGCAAAAGGCAGACGGCACAGTGCGTTTTCCGGCATGGAAGTGGATTTTGTACGGCATTTGTATTGTGGTGCTTTGCCTCTATCGGAATGGGATCATTTTGATCCTGGTACCGACTCTGGTAATCTTTTTCTTCTGCGGCGACAAGAGCAGAGGATGGAGAAAATACTTTGTACTGACTGCAGCTGTTTCGCTGGCACTGGTACTGATCTTTGGCAATGTGGTGCAGAGAGTCTACCACACAAAAACAGAAACAGCAGAGGCCTTATCGATTCCGTTTCAGCAGACGGCCAGAGACATCAGGGATCATGCAGAGGAATTAACACCACAGCAGCAGGAGATCATAGAAAAGACATTCAATATTGAGGATTACCGAAAGCTTGGAAAAGCGTACTACCGATATGCATCTGACCCGGTCAAAGTGCATTACCTCTGGTGGGCAGCGGAAGAGCAGTCTGTCATGCTGAAAGAGTATTTGAAAGTCTGGGGACAGCGCTTAGGCAAACGTCCGATGACGTACATCGAAGCTACTCTTTCCAACACCTTTGGCTATTACACTATAACGCCAAAGATCACACCGGAAAAATATGGGGCAGGAACCATGGTGCAGTTTGGTGTGGACACTTTGGCATCGGAGGATGCAGTCAAGGCAAGTGAAGGCAGACTGGATACCGGTTACATTCCGCACCAGGCGGAAAAGATGCAGGGATTTGCCACGATCCTGATGAAATGGCATGGTCTTTGGCAGAAGATCCCGGTGCTGAATCTATTATTGAAATGTGGAACATATGGACTGATCTTGCTGATCATAACGATCCATTTTGCAAAAAAGAAGAATAAAAGGGTGCTTCTGGCTATCCCGCTGATCCTTTTGTATCTGATGGCCATGGCATCCCCGCTGAATGAACATATTCGATATGTCCTTCCTGCAGTGGCATCGCTGCCGCTTGTGATCGCAGCCTGCTATGGACGGGAAGAAAAACAATCTTTGGAGGAATAAACATGAAAGAAAAAATTTTAGAGATCCTGACAGAGATTAACGAGGACATCGCTGGTTACGAAGGCGATGGTCTCCTGGAAGACGGCATCATCGCATCTTTGGATGTGATCGAGATCGTATCTGCTCTGGAGGATGAGTTTGGCATCATCATTGCTGCCAAAAGTATAACGAAAGAGAATTTTGCGTCGGTGGACAGCATCTGCGCGCTGGTGGAAAGCCTGCAGTAAGGATAGTTTATGGGACTGGTTTCCGTCTGGTTTCTGATCTTTATGGCGGCGGTCACTCTGGTGTATTACCTGGTGCCGCAAAAAGGGCAGTGGATCGTTCTGCTTCTGGCAAGCCTTTCCTTTTACGGGCTGTGCGCCAAAGGCTTTCTGGTATGCCTGCTTCTTTTCGCTGTGATCGTTTATCTGTTTGCGAAAAGATTTGAGACAGATAAGAAACCACTTCTGGTCCTCTTAGAAATCATCCTTCTGATCGCACTGGTGATCGTCCTGAAATACGCTGGGTGGTTCGGCAGCGGTCTGGAAGGAGCTTTGGGATGGCTCGGTTCCTTCCACGCGGCTAAATACATCGTCCCTTTAGGCATTTCCTATATTATGCTGATGGGACTTGGCTATTCTCTGGATGTGTACCGCGGGACGATCCATGCAGAAGGAAACTTCCTGAAAGTGTTAGGCTTTCTGGTATTCTTTCCAGCTTTGACACAAGGGCCGATCAACCGCTTTGCGGATCTGGTTCCGCAGATGGAACAGGGGAACCGCTTCCGCTATGAGACGCTTGTTTTTGGAGTACAGCGGATGCTGTGGGGCTTTTTCAAAAAGCTGGTGATCGCAGGAAGACTGGGCCTTGTGATGACAGAACTGACCGGAGGATGGAAAGGAAGCGCCTATAGCGGCATCTACGTTTTTCTGGCTGTTATCGTCTGCTCCTTTTATCTGTTTATGGACTTTTCCGGCTGTATGGATATTGTGATCGGCGCAGCGGAGATTTTGGGCATAAAACTGCCGGAGAATTTTGATCATCCGTATCTGGCTGAAAATATGCCGCAGTTCTGGCGGAAATGGCATATCACACTTGGCGCATGGCTGAGGGATTATGTTCTCTACAGCTTTACGATGTCCGGCGCAGCAAAGAAGATGAACCGTTCGCTGCGGGAAAAGATCGGAAGGCGTGGAGCATCTTCTGTCATCAGCATCATCGGTGTCCTGTTTGTATGGCTGGTCTTTGGCCTCTGGCATGGGATCGCTGCTAACTTTTTGATTGCTGCAGCATATTATGCGCTTACGATCATTGTTGGGATATTGATCGAAGCTCCGGTCAAAAAATTCCACGCCCGGTTTCCGCGTCTGAACGGGTCCATTGGTTTTCAGATCTTTCGCGTGGTGCGGACCTTTGTCCTGAGCATTCAGGGAGCGTATCTGATGCTGAT
Source organism: Lachnospiraceae bacterium (assembly GCA_017536965.1). GTDB lineage: Bacteria > Bacillota > Clostridia > Lachnospirales > Lachnospiraceae > RGIG5612. Next base: position 4,405 of record JAFWCK010000153.1, read on the forward strand.
TCCAAATGTAAAAAGTGGGTTTGCCTATCTGCTTTCCTTCTTTACACATCCAACCGCGCAGCTGGTAATAAAGACAGAGGGGGAACTGGCAGGAGGCATCCGGATCCTGGGATTGGACCCGTACGATTTTGTGGTCTTGATCCTGTCCTTTGTATTTTGGGTAGTAGTTTCCCTGCTGCACCGGAAAAAGGATGTACGGTTACGGCTATCCGGGATGCATATCGTTCCAAGATGGGTGATCCTGTTTGCAGTTGTGATCGCAACGGTCCTGTTTGGTCTTTATGGCGGCGGGGATCTGGCAAGTTTTATTTATCAGGGGTTCTAGATGAAAAAGCTTGGGAAAGCAGTACTGTTTTGTCTGATCCTGACATTGCTGCTGGCTCTCTTCAATAAAATATTGATGCCGGATACCCAGTTCCGGGCTGACACAAAAGAACTCGGGAGCGAGGTCGATTATATCTTCCTTGGCACGAGCAACGTGTTCTATTGTGTGAACCCGGTCATCATCTGGAATGAAAAAGGTTATACCGGTTACGATCTGTCGCTGGAGCAGGCGCCGCTGATCGTATCTTTCTATCAGTTGAAAGAAGAGCTGAAGAAAGTCCGGACAAAGACCGTATTTCTGGACTGTGCCGCTTTTGAATACAATTACGGTATTCCTTCCATGAATCAGCTGGCATTGGATAAGATGCCTTTTAGCAGGGATAAATTGAAACTGATCCATGAACTGGGAGAAGATGATGCGGACCACCATGTTGCCGCAGAGCAGACCTACAATAAGATCAGCTACCTGATCCCGCTTTACAGTTTTCATGAAAGATGGAAAGAGATCTTTGAAGGCACGCTGAAGAGCCGGTATCACGGGAAATATGAGCATACCTTTGCCGGTTATGTGGCAAACAAAGACCATTACGTGTTTAAAAAAGATTACCGGTGGCTCCCGACCATGGAAGAATTCGGTGGAGTCTATGAAACTACGATCACACCGGTCAACCGGGAATGGTTTGAAAAGATCCGCAATCTGTGCGAGGCAAAGGGCGTCGAGCTGGTTTTGATCAAGACGCCGTCGAAAGGGTGGCTCGTGGAAATGAGCAATTCCCTGAAAGCATTTGCAAAGGAAGAGGGAGTGGAGTATCTGGAGATGAATGATGAAAACGTGATAACGGCACTGTCTCTGGATGAACAAAATGATTTTTGCGATACCTCTTCGCATTTTAATATTTACGGAACAGAAAAGATCAGCCGGTATCTGGCCGCATATATGGAGAAAAAAGCGTCCTATACGGATCAGCGGATCCAGGGGACCGGTATCAATGCTTATTGGAACCAGTTATATGAAACATATTTGGATTATAAAAACTCTGATACAGAATAAACATCGTCGGAAGGGCTGAACATGGTTTTCTCAGGAAACATCTTTTTATTCGTCTTTCTTCCGGTGACCCTGCTGTTTTACTTTAACCCGTTTACAAAGAAATGCAGGGACGGAGGACGGACATTCAAGAATATCGTCCTTCTGATCGCCAGCCTTGTCTTTTACGGATGGGGCGAGCCGCGTTTTGTTTTTATCATGATGATCTCGATCGTCCTGAATTATCTGATCGGTCTGGGACTCGGGAAATATGAGCAGAAAGCAGTGCGGCACTGGCTGCTTGCAGCGCTCCTTCTTTTGAACCTGGGGCTGCTGTTCGTGTTTAAATATCTGGGCTTTGTGTCGGGCATCTTTGGAGGCACGATCCGGATCGCTCTGCCGCTCGGGATCTCGTTTTATACGTTCCAGATCCTTTCCTACGGACTGGATGTTTACTTTAATAAAGACAAGGTGCAGAAAAACATTCTGCTTCTGGGCGTTTATATTTCCATGTTTCCGCAGCTGGTGGCAGGACCGATCGTCCGGTATGCGGATGTATCGGAAGAGCTGCTGAACCGGAAAGAAACATCGGCAGATATCACTTATGGTGTCAGGCGGTTTGTATATGGATTAGGCAAGAAAGTCCTGCTGGCCAACTTCCTGGCGATTATTGCAGACTATGCATTTTTAAGCCCGGGGACCAATTCGGTTGCAACAAGCTGGCTGGGGACCATCTGCTACACGCTGCAGATCTACTTTGATTTTTCCGGTTACTCCGATATGGCCATTGGTCTTGGCAGGATCTTTGGATTCCATTTTCCGGAGAACTTTGATTATCCGTATGTGTCGCTGTCTTTTACGGAATACTGGCGCAGATGGCACATGACATTAGGAGGCTGGATGAAGGATTATCTGTTCTATCCGCTGCAGAAGAGTGACGGCATGATCCGTCTGGGCGGATGGGCCAGAAAAACGCTGGGCAAGAAAAAAGGAAAATATGTACCGGTCGTTTTATCACTTCTGGTCTTGTGGCTGGCTATGGGATTCTGGCACGGCGCCAACTGGAACTTTGTGATCTGGGGACTTTTGTTCTTTGTGTTGATGAGTTTTGAATCCCTGACAGGAATAGGCAAAAAAGCACTCAAGAGCGCAGCAGCAAAAGGCTTTCAGGCAAAAAAGATCGTCTATCATATTTATGTGATCTTTTTCCTGCTGATCGCTTATGTGCTGTTCCGCGCAGAGAGTCTTCCACTGGCGTTCCGGTATATCGGAAACATGTTCGGCGGCACGACCAATACATTTGTAGATGGTGATTTTTGGAAATATTTGAAAAGTATCCGTTTCCTGCTTCCGGTAGCAATCCTTCTGTGCACACCGTTTGCCAGATGGATCAGCGGAAAGATCAGGAAGCCTTTAGTAAGAGATATCGGAAGGGGTGTCGTGGTTCTGGCCATTTTTGTCCTTTCCGTCCTGTCCATTGTGACAGAACTGTATAATCCGTTTATTTATTTTAATTTTTAAACATGCAGCAAGAAGGAAAAGTTGAAAAGATCATAACGCGGATCATCATCGGCATTCTGTTTGCCTTTCTGATCTCTATCATCGCAGTA
>JAFWCK010000154.1 GCA_017536965.1 Lachnospiraceae bacterium
CTGCATTTGGCGCCCTACGACGGTCGGTTTTGCGGAGCAAAACGGTCGCGATGCGGAGCTGAGCGGTCGGCTTTGACTGAGTATAATCTACGCTATAACAACTATTAAAAAAACAATAAACGAAGGAAACCGCCGCAGAAGCTGTGGAGCTTGTGGGTAACCGGCACGCTTATGGAGCTGTGGGCAGGCTGTGGGTAAGGTGTGGGCAGCTCTGCTGTCCACGGCTTATCCATAGGCTGTCCACGGTGGAATGCCGGTTATCCATAAATCCACAGCTCATAACCTATGGCACAGCATAGATCCGTATTGTATAAGCATTTCGTATTACTTCATACTGGTGGAGATACTGTTGTAAATCCATCAAAAAGGAGGTTAACGAATGCTGGATTACAAAGACATCATTATCAAGAGATACGCACTTCACATGTCAGGCAGTGAAATAGCAACTGCCTTGGGTGCAAGCAAGTCAGGAGTCAATGGTTTCCTGAATGCTTTTGACAAATGTGAGACACTCACGTATCCTCTTCCACCCGGGATCACCAACTTCGCTATCGCAGAGTTGGTCTACCGCGGCGGTAAGTCCGAGGCTACACGGGATCTAAGCTATGAGCTGCCTGACTACGCCGAGGTTGAAAAGCAACTGAACGGCCGGGAGAACATGACTCTTGTCTTTCTATGGGGTCGGTACAAAAACCGTTGTACTGCTGAAGACAAGAAGTTCTATTCCTACCGGCAGTTTTGTGAACTATTCCAGCGTTGGTGCGAGGAGAACGCAGAAACCTTGCATCTGAATGCGATCATTGGCGAGAAAACCGAAATAGATTTTGCCGGAAAGACTTTTCAGATGACCGATAGACTGACTGGCGAGGTCTATACGATCGTTGTTTTCGTAGCGGTTCTTCCGTATTCTCAGTACATTTATGCCGAAGGCATGCTTTCCACTAAGGAGCCGGAATGGATCGAAGTCAATAATCACATGCTTCAATACTTTGGTGGCATTACACCGATCATTGTCTGTGATAACTGCAAACAGGCTGTCATCGTAAACAAGGACTGGATCGAGCCTGACTTAAACAAGGACTATGCCGAATGGGCGGAACATAACCAGACCGTAATCCTGCCTGCCAAGGTAAAGAAACCGAAATTCAAACCTTCCGTAGAAAACGCGGTTGGTATCCTTGAAAAAGGCTTCTTCCATGATCTTGAAGAGCGGCAGTATTTCAGCCTTGAGGCCTTCAACGAAGACCTGTGGAACGGGCTTGATGACTTAAATCATACAAAACTGAAGAACAAAACGTACAGCCGGTATGATCGGTTCCAGGAAGAAAAGCCGGAACTGATACCGCTCCCCTCCACGCAGTACCACTACATGGAGAGGAAAACGGCAAAGGTATCAAGCGACTTCCACGTACGCTTTGACAATGCTTATTATAGCGTACCCAAACAATACGTCCATAAGCAGGTCTCGATCCGCGCTACCGCAACTACAGTAAAAATCTTTTCCCAGACAGGAGAACTACTCAGGGAAGGAGAACGCGCCCGGTATAAAGGACAGTGGATCACGGATCCTGAACATCTGCCTAAAAACTACAATGGCTATGCAGAGTGGAACAGCACCTATTTCATTCAGAAAGCATTGGCTGTCGGACCAAAGACAACGGATGTAATCCGCCATGTCCTGAAGAGCCGCGCATACGAGGTACAGACATACCGGCAATGTATCGGCATACTGAATTTCACAAAGAAATACAGTAAAAAGACATTGGAAGAATGCTGCCGCCAGGCACTGGAACTGAATCGGATCACCTATACGTTCATCAAGAATTCTATCCCGGCTGTTGCTGCCGAAATGATGACGGATGATGATAAACGGCGTCTCAATGATGAGAAAAATAAAGGTGCCTATGTCATGAGTGCCGATGCCTCCAACATCGATAAGCTTTTAGCCAAGAGCAGATCTTTGGCGGATGAAGCCAGGAAAGGAGGTCTTTGATGGTTACAGGAAAGGATCTCGTTCTTGATCTGGAGGAACAGCTGAATACAATCAAGCTTCCGCTTATGGCATTGAAGCTCGATGAACTGTTCCGTTCACCTGATTATCCGGCAATGGACAAACTGGATTTCCTCTCCATCCTGCTGGCTCCAGAAGTCCGGGACAAAGTGAGCAAGACCATAAATAACCGGCTTCAGAAAGCAAAACTGATCGGAACACCCTGTGAGATTGAGTCCTGTGTTGATTCCTCGATCAGGCGCTATGAACCACATGGAATGCCATCGATGCTCTCATCGTTACAATTCATCAAAGATGGTATGAATGTCTGCATCCTCGGAGCTTCGGACAGCGGAAAGACATACCTGGCAAAAGCTGTCGGGACAGTAGCCTGTGCGAAATACAGGGTCAGCTATAATCGATGCAATGAGCTTCTGGAGTTCCTGGTCGCGCTCAAAGCAGAGGATTATGACAAATATACGAAGCAGATCCGTAAGATCCTGAACTTTCATCTGCTGATCCTGGACGATTTTCTCCTGAATACGATATCCGACGAGCGTGAAATCAAAGTCCTCGTGGAGATCATGGAGAAGCGCATTGAGTTGTCAAGGAGCACCATCATATGTTCCCAAAGAGATCCAGAAAGTTGGAAAGCCATGATCCTGAATGATGAAGTCTCGGCTAATGCCATTACCAAAAGGGCGACAAAGCATTACACGATCATAATTCAGTTACTCGAAGATAAGGCCTGATAAGCGGCCGTTTATCACCGCCGAGCGACCGTTGGTCACCGCATCACCGGCCGCTGGGCGGCGCAAAATGCAATTTTCCGAGATCGGCAGAGCGGTGGGAATATCCAGGGTTGCAGTCAGGCACCGCATTGAACAGATGGAGAAGAATGGGATTATCAGAGGATACTATGCAAAGATCGATCTAAAAGCTATACCGAAGGGTATACGTTTTATACTGGATATCGAAGCAGAGCCCGGCTGTTACGCCGAGGTCATAGAGACGCTGGCTGCCAGCAGCATGCTGCATGAGATCTACGGAACATCCGGAAAGAGCCATATCCACGTCATGGGAGTTGCCCCAAACAATGAGACACTGGGAAGATATGCCAATTATCTGTACCGTACCACAAAAGGAATACGGGAACTGAACTGGCAGATCCTGGTGATAACGTATAAGAATATGGAGAGGGGCACCGAATATGTACAATATCAAGAATCTGAACATCTGGAAGAAGGAGGAGCCAAAAACACAGAATCTTAAAGGACTGAGAGACGTAGACATATCA
>JAFWCK010000155.1 GCA_017536965.1 Lachnospiraceae bacterium
CGCGGTCATTATTGATAATCCGAACAATCCAACAGGCGTAGTCTACGATGAGAAAACCATCTGCGCTATAGCAAAGGTAATGGATGAAGCAGAAAAAAAATATGGTCATCCAATCTTTCTTCTTTCTGATGAGCCTTATCGCGAGATCGTATATGATCAGGTAGAAGTGCCGTTTTTAACTAAATATTATAAAAACACTCTGGTATGTTACTCTTACAGCAAATCCATGAGTCTGCCGGGCGAACGTATTGGTTATCTCTTAATTCCTGATGAAGCAGAGGAGAGCGAGCGCATTATTGCAGCGTCTTCTATCGGTGTGCGTGTTTTGGGCTGTGTTAATGCACCTTCCCTGCAGCAGCTTGCTATCATCAAAGTTCTGGATAAGAGAACGGATATCAGCGTATATGAAAAGAACCGGAAGGCTTTGATGGATGCGATGGACGCTGCTGGTTTTGAGTATGCAAAACCAGAAGGTACTTTTTATATGTTTGTAAAAACTCCAGTGGAAGACGACACGGAATTCGTAACAAAAGCAAAAGAGGACTTTCACGTCCTCTGTTCTTCCGGAGCTGCATTTGACTGTCCGGGCTATGTACGTTTTGCTTACTGCGTAGATTATGACATGATCCTGAGGGCAACTCCTCATATCAAAGCATTGGGTCATGCATATGGATTAAACTAAGATTCTGTTTTGATCTCGCGATCCCGTATCGCAACAACAACGAAACGATGGTCATCATCATTTCCCAGACATGTGGACATGGTGATGACTTTTCTATCTGCTGTTAATTCTCCATAGTCCGTCTCGTATGGACATGCACCAGCAATCGTGTTTAGAAAATCAACGTAATCTTCATCGCTGCTGAAGCGGAGGCGGTATACAATACCGTTTACATCTGATACAAATGCAGACAGCACTTTGTAGACATAATGGTGTTCTTCGGTAAAGACATGAAATTCTTTATGATCTTTATAAAAATCAGCATCTGCATAATAATGAAGAGCTGCAAACATGGAGCCGTCCATCATATCATGCCCGTAAATGATGCAGTTGCGTGCTTCAAAGCCTTCCGAAATGGCGCAGTCGATAAAAAGACATCCGCTGGCATTAAAGGTGCCGTCAAAGAGATGATCCAGATAATAAGAATTATCGTCGCATTGAACAACAGGATAAGAGAGGACATCTTTTGCATAAAGATATCCTTTTGTATCAGCATTGATCGCTTTTAAAGCGGGAACATCAAAGAATACTGCATCGGGATCACTATCGTCAGTTGTTTTTCCGGAAAGATCTTCAATCTTTTTATATGCGTCAGACCCTTTTTTATATTTAAGTGTAATCGATAATAATTTGAGACCGGAAATAAGAAAAATTCCGGAGGCGATCACGATGATAGTTATAAATAAAAATTGTCGAATACCGAAGGTCTTCTTAGGTTTCTTTTTCACGACCACTTACGCGCCAGTTTTTTTCTCATTTTTTCCAAAGGTGAAAAAGAGCGTTTGCTTTGCTCTGCTTTTTCTTCCGGCGCTTTCCTTGGTTCAAAAGTTTGCTCCGCAGTTTTTGATCTTAATGGCTTTGCAGAAGGGGTTTTTGCATCTGGTCTCTGGCCAGGTTTGCCCGCAGATCTTGCACCAGTCGGCTTTTTATGCGGTGTGCCGGTTCTTCCGGCAGTCTTTCTCTGTGGTAAATCCTGCTTTCCAGCAGGTTTTTTAGGTGTAACTATCGGAGTGCTGACTTCCATTAATTCAATTGGAGGGGCTTCAAACGTCTCTTCAACAGAAGTAACGGCAGCTGCTGCGGCAGGCACTGCGGAAGCAGCTTCACCCGCGCGTCTAACGCGTGGTTTCTTACGGATCGGTTTTTCTGTTTCTTCTATTGCTGCAGGTTCTTCCACCTTTACTTCTTTTTTTGGCATGCCCGCTCTTTTGACAGGAGGCTTTTTAGAAGGCTTCTTGCCGGAAACTGTTCTTTCCGGTTCTTTTACTGCCGGGGCAGGCTCCAGGTCAGGAAAGATTGGAACTACTTCGTCGATGATTGTTTCAGGCTCAGTCGTTTCAAGTTCTATTGTTTCTGAATCAGCAGGGGACTCTTTCATAGATGATATGACATCTTCTACAGCCTCTGCATCCAACAGGAAATCGTCATCTTCTTCAGTCTCTTCGTCCAGCAGGAAATCATCATCTGTCGAAAACAGATGATCATAGATCTGTGTATCCGGGTAGGAAGATATGCTCTTCATATCCGGAGGGTCAATGATCGGAACATTGATGACCTGCTCATCAAAGAAGGTCGGATCAGCAGTGATGTCAGCGGTTTCAGCTGCCATTTCTCCCAGTAAATCTGCCTCTTCCGGGGAAGGCTGAACGATCGTCTCTTCTAATTCCAGCGCCTCATCAAAGAGATCCGGTATATTTTTAATACTTCGGTTATTTGGTTCTCTATTCATAATTACACCTTTCAATTGCTTTTTCTGAAAAGCGAAAAATATTATAACATATCCTGACTTGATTTTACACGATAATTTTATTAAATTATCCTCAACAGGAAGAAAACAAAAATGTTTGATATTTCGGAAGAATTAAAAAAACTCCCGGCTAAACCGGGTGTATATCTGCATCACGACAGCCGCGATGAGATCATCTATATAGGCAAGACGAAAAACCTGAAGAACCGGGTCAGCCAGTATTTTCAGAACGGACCTAAACATTCGCCTAAGATCGACAAGATGGTGACTCAGATCGCTTATTTTGAGTACATTATTACGGATTCCGAAGTAGAAGCACTGATCCTGGAGAATAACCTGATCAAAGAGCATCATCCGCGTTACAATACGATGCTGCGGGATGACAAGACCTACCCGTATATCAGGCTGACAGTCAGTGATGCTTTTCCGAAATTGGTTCTTACAAGGAAGATCAGAAAAGATAAAGACCGTTATTATGGACCTTATCCGAATGTATATGAAGTGCGGAGTGTGATCACACTATTAAATTCTGTTTATCATCTGCGTACCTGCAGCCGGGTACTGCCGCGGGATATCGGAAAAGAACGGCCGTGTCTGAATCATCATATCAATAAATGTGATGCACCTTGCGCCGGGAAGATCACGCAGGAAGAATATGCAGAGCGGATCCACGCCGTGCGCCGGTTCCTGGAAGGAAATTCCAAAGAGATCCTGGCATATATCAAAGATGAAATGAAAAAAGCCGCTGATGCGATGGAGTATGAGAAAGCAGGAGAGTGGAAGCAGCTTTTGGATTCCGCCATAACGATTGCAGCCACTCAGAAAGTGGAATACTCTCCTGGCGAGGACCGGGACGTGATCGGTATGGCAAAGAAAGACTTCGAAGCCATCATACAGATCTTCTTTATCCGCAGGGGAAAACTGCTGGATCGGGAACACTTCTATCTTTCTCTGGCACCGGATGAGAGTGATACGGAGATCCTCTCCAGTTTTATCAAACAGTATTATGGAGGCTCCCCGCAGCTGCCTTCGGAGATCCTGCTTCCGGATGACGTAGAAGATAAGGCGGCGATCGAAGAATGGCTGCAGGAAAAAGCCGGACGAAAAGTTGCGATCCTGATTCCGCAAAAAGGAAAAAAAGAAAAAGTAGTAGAACTGGCTGAGCAGAATGCCCGTAATATTCTGGAACAGGATAAGGAAAAAGTGAAACGGGAAGAGGTCAGGACGAAAGGTGCTGTGACTGAAATATCCCGTATGCTGGGAATCAATTATGCAAAAAGGCTGGAGTCTTATGATATTTCCAATATTTCCGGCTATTTATCTGTGGGTTCCATGGTTGTTTTTGAAGACGGGAAACCGAAAAAGAATGATTACCGGAAATTCCGGATCAAAACGGTAGTCGGGGCAGATGATTATGCCAGCATGGCAGAAGTTATTACCCGAAGACTTTCTCATTTGGAATGGACAAGGCCAAACATGCTTCTGATAGATGGCGGCAAAGGACAGGTTCATGCTGTGCAGGAAGCAATTGCAAAAATGGTGGAAGAAGGGGCTCCGGAGGTTCTGCTGGAAATCCCGATCTGCGGTATGGTGAAAGATGACCATCACCGGACCAGAGGGCTTTTTTATGCGGATAAAGAATACCATATGGACCGCACCAAAGAACCCTTTCAGCTTCTGACCCGGATCCAGGATGAGACGCACCGCTTCGCGATCGAATATCATCGCAGTCTGCGGTCCAAAGGACAGGTCAAATCGATCCTGGATGAAATAAAAGGAATCGGACCAAAACGAAGATTAGCGTTGATCCGTCATTTCAAATCGATAGATGCGGTCAAGGAAGCCAGCTTGGAAGAACTCCTCCAGGTGGAAGGGATGAATGAACAGGCGGCAAACAATGTGATCAGCTTTTTTGCTGAACGTTAAATTTTTTATTGAACCGGGTGGACAGATCGTCGATCCGGTTTTTTAATTCCCGGGAAGAGATCAGACGGCATCCATGCCCGCGGGTTATGACTTGTTCCGCTCCGTCCGAAGTGACAACCACAACCTTTCTTTTGCAGGCAAGCGCATTGGTAAAGCGTTCAATATACTGATCTGCTGTCATCTCGCTATCCGTATAGACAACATGAATATCCGAAAAGAGTGCCTGTTCCGAGCTGTGTCCTTTCACCCGGTATGCATCAAAGACGACCATCACTTCGGTATGAAGGAGAGAGTGCAGTTTTGACAGTGTCTCGATCAGGCTGTCCCGTGCGGCATCGATGTTTTCTTTTGCCAGTTGATTCAAATCTTCCCAGGCAAAGATGACATTGTAGCCGTCTACGATCACAAGTTCTGCTTCTTCAAAAGAAAATGGCTGGATTCCTGGTGCAGACCGGACAAAACCGGAAAGCCCGGAGCCATCCTGCGTGGTAGATGGGGATGCAGTTTTTTTCTTCCAGCCCGGAGATTTTTTGCCGTTCATGTTGGACCCAGAGATACTTGCGATGATGGCATCTACTTCCTCTGTTCCAAGCGGGATATCGGACACGGTGCGGGATAGAGACGGATCATGAACCTGATCGGCTCGTTTATCCCTGCCGTCAAAATCCAGATGCATATGATCGTAGACCTCATCATAAGGAACGATGACACCTGCTCCATGACTGCAGAAGACCGAATCCGGAGTATTACGGACATCCCGCAGAGGATCATATCCTTTGCGCTGGATCACTTCTTCTGCATTGTGACACGGTCCATATCCGTCCGGGAAGAAGGAAAGCTGTCCCTGCCCTTTGGTGTAAGAGGCTAATTCGGCCGGATAGTCTTTGAGAGAAGAAACCGGTCCTCGTCCGCGGATGAGAGAAGTACTTCTTTCTGTATTCAGATCCGGAGCATCAAAAGTGGACTGCATCAGAGAAAGGTCATTTAACGCACGTCCTACATTCTCCGATGGCACTTCTAAAGTAAATCGATAGAACGGTTCCAACAGGGCATTTTCTGTCATCATAAGTCCCTGACGGACAGCACGGTAGACTGCCTGCCGGAAGTCCCCGCCTTCTGTATGTTTCAAATGGGCTTTCCCATTGATCAGGGTGATCTTCATATCGGTGATCGGCGCACCTGTCAGCACTCCTTTATGTGTCCGCTCTGCCAGGTGAGTCAGGATCAGCCGCTGCCAGTTTTTAGCCAGACGATCTGTTGAGACATCGCTGGCAAACACCAGGCCGCTTCCCATTTCCAGAGGCTCCATTTTCAGATGCACTTCTGCGTAATGCCGCAGAGGTTCAAAGTGACCGACTCCAATGACCGGTTTGGTTATCGTTTCCATATACATGACTTCTCCGGTATCGAAGGTGACATCCAGATGGAATCGTTCTTTCAGGACGGTGGTCAGGATCTCCAGCTGTATTGCACCCATGACGCTGACAGACAATTCTTTTTTTTCTTCGTCCCAAAGTACGGATAGTTCCGGACTTTCTTCTTCTAATGTCCGGAAAAATGGAAGGACCTGCACTGCATCAACGCCGAACGGCAGGTTGACACTGTAACGCAGGATCGGCATCAGAAGTGGAAGGATCTGCTGTTCTTCTTTTCCGAACCCTTCGCCTGCATAGCTTTCTTTCAAACCGGTCAATGCGCAGATATCACCAGCATAAGCGGTATCCTCTACCTGATATTTGCTCCCGGAATAAAAACGGATCTGATTGACTTTTGACTCTTCCTCTCCGTCGGGCAGAAGTGTTTTTGCCTTTAACAAACCGCCGGTGATCTTGACAAAGGTCAGCCGCTGATCATCCGCAGAGCGTGTGATCTTATAGACCCTTGCAGAGAATTCTTCCGGATAAGCAGGCATCTGGGAATATCGATCCAACGCTGCCAGGAGTGCTTCTACGCCTTCGGATAATAAAGCGGATCCGAAAAAGCATGGGAAGAGTTTCCGCTGCTTTATCATTTCTGCAATCCTTTCATCACTGATCTGACCGCTGTTTAAATATTCTTCCATAGCGTCTTCGCTGCAGAGGGCGGCCTCTTCAAAAAAGGCATCTGTTTTCCCGGAGGAAAAATCTACAGCGGCATCTTTGGATAATGCTTTGATCTGTTTCAGACAGACATCTTTCCGGCTTTCTGCCTGATCCATTTTATTAAAGAAAACAAAAAGAGGAACATGATAATCATGCAGAAGACGCCATAGAGTTTCTGTCTGTCCTTTGATCCCTTCCGGAGCACTGATCAAAAGAACCGCATAATCCAGGACCTGAAGCGTCCGTTCCGTCTCAGCGGAAAAATCCGAATGGCCGGGCGTATCAATCAGAATAAAAGAGGTGTCACCATAGTTGAACCTGGCCTGCTTAGAATAAATGGTAATACCACGGGAACGTTCGTTGGAATCATCGTCAAAAAAAGAAGCGCCTTTATCCACTCTTCCGAACTGACGGATCACGTTCGTAAGATAAAGGATCGATTCCGATAGAGTTGTCTTGCCGGAATCCACATGCGCAATGATTCCAATCGTTATTTTTTTCATACTATTACTATATCATACAAGGGCTGTGCAGTTGAGATATTTCTGGAATCATAGTAAAATAAATCAGTTATCTTGTTGACAATGTGAGATAAAAAGAAAAGAGGAAATACCATTGACAAGACAATATGTAACGCTGCAGGAACTGGCAGATAAACTGGGATATAGCAATCTGACACCAGAGCTGGATCTGAATCAGGTGCAGGTCCGTCACCGTGCGATCAACCGTCCTGCTTTCCAGCTGGCGGGTTTTTATGATTATTTTGACAACAAACGTCTTCAGGTTATGGGACGGGCAGAGGATATGTATATCCAGACTCTTACGAATGAAGAGAGGAAAGAGCGTCTGGAAAAAATGTTTTCCTATAAATTTCCAGGGCTTATTATTGCCCGCGGGATCCAGCCGCCTCCAGAGGTTCTGAGTCTGGCAAAGGAACATCATATCCCGGTCCTGTCTACGGAGCACTCTACAGCCCTGGTCATTGTTGAGATCATCCGGTGGATTAACCGGCAGCTGGCACCGACGGAGACAATCTCTGGTGTCCTGGTAGATGTGTTTGGTGAGGGCATCCTGATCACGGGAGATTCCGGAATCGGTAAAAGTGAAACAGCAATTGAGCTGGTCAAGCGAGGTCACCGTTTGGTTGCAGATGATGTGATAGAGATCCTGAAAATCAGCGAAGATGTTCTGATCGGGCAGGCACCTGAGATCACGCGGCATATGGTTGAGCTTAGAGGCATTGGTGTCGTAGATATTAAATCTCTGTATGGAGTAGAGAGTGTCATGGAATTTTCGGGCATCAGCATGATCATCAATCTGGAAGAGTGGAACGGACAGCTCTCTTATGACCGCCTGGGACTGAATGAGGAATATCAGGAAATTCTGGGTGTTAAGGTCGTTAAGCATACGATCCCGATCCGTCCGGGACGGAACCTGGCTATTATTATAGAAACAGCAGCTGTTAATCACAGACAGAAACAGATGGGATACAATGCAGCACAGGCTTTATGTGACAGAGTAACCGAAGAGATTATTGCCCATCGCGAAGAGAATGAACAGGAAGGATAAGGTCCTTAAACCACATGAGACAGCTAAAAGAAGAAACGATTCGGACAATTATAAATAAACTGGGAGAAGATGCCGTTTTCAAGGATGAACCCATGGCAAAGCATACTTCTATGGAGGTAGGCGGTCCGGCGGCATTTCTTTTTCAGCCGTCTTCAGAGGATGACCTTCTCTTTCTTATGAAGGTGTTGGGAGAAGAAAAATTCCCGTATTATATCAAGGGGAATGGCTCCAATCTGATCTTTCAGGATGAAGGGTTTGATGGCGCCGTGATTGAGATCCGCCGCATGCAGAATGTAACGATAACAGATGATGTAGTCTGTGCAGAGGCAGGTATCCTGCTGAAAGATCTTTCTGCATTGATTGAAGAAGCGTCTCTGACAGGATTTGAATATGCTTCCGGAATCCCGGGAAGTCTTGGCGGTGCGGTCTGTATGAATGCCGGTGCTTATGATGGAGAAATGAAAGATATCATCCGTTCGGTCCGCGTCATGAACAGAGAGGGAGAGATCCTGGAAAAAAGTTGTGAGGAAATGGCATTTTCTTACCGGAAGAGTTTATGCTCATCGGGTGATTACATTGTTCTTTCTGCAGTGCTCCAACTGGCCAAAGGAAATCAGGAAGATATCAGCGCTAAGATTGCTGACCTGACCGCCAGACGAGAAGAAAAACAGCCATTGGAATATCCGAGCTGTGGATCTGTGTTTAAACGGCCGGAAGGATATTTTGCCGGCAAACTGATCAGTGATGCTGGTCTGAAAGGATATCGGATCGGTGGAGCGCAGGTCTCGGAAAAACATGCCGGTTTTATTATCAATACCGGCGGTGCAAAAGCACAGGATGTTCTGGATCTGATCGCTTATGTGCAAAAGGAAGTTCAAGAGAAATTTGGTGTCAGCCTGGAATGTGAGGTTAAGATCCTGTAATGTCTTTCACTGCACAGATCAAAGAGGAACTGATCCTTCATTATACAAAAAAGAGGCCTGCCAGAAAGGCAGAACTGGCGGCTTTGGTCCTGCTGGACGAAAAAAATGTATCCCGGGATCCTGAAAAAGGGGTGTTTATTTATACCTTTACATCCCTCAAAAAAACATTTAATATTAATTTAGAATATGAAGAACTTCTGCATCCGGAGGGCCTTGTTAAGGAGTCAGACAGCAAGAGGGCCTTTCTCCGTGGCGCTTTTTTGGCAAAAGGAACGGTTTCTGATCCGGGAAAAAGCTATCATTTTGAAATCGTGACAGACGAGCAGAAAGATGCGGATTTTCTTAAAAAATTGATGGGAGATTTTGGGATTTCACCAAAAAGTTCCATCCGGCGGGGGAAACAGGTCGTTTATCTGAAAGAAGCAAATGAGATCGCGGATATTCTGAATGTCATGGAAGCGCCTAAAGCCCTGATGAACTTTGAAAATACACGGATCGTCAGGGAAGTGAGAGGAAAGATCAACCGTCAGGTCAATTGCGAAACGGCCAATATTAACAAGACAGTCACTGCTTCTATGAAGCAGATTGAGGACATACACTATATTAGCAGCACGGTGGGCATAGATGCTCTGGATGAAAACCTGCAGCAGATCGCGCATCTTCGTCTGGAGAATACAGAGATCCCGCTTTCAGAGCTGGGAAAACTATTAGATCCGCCGATCGGAAAATCTGGGGTGAATCACAGGATGCGCAAGTTAAGCGAGATCGCGCAGGATCTGAGAGAGCAACGGGGAGAGTAAACAGCGTTATTAGGAGGAGTCAATGATCAAAAAAGAGATTAAGATTGAGCTGGCAAAAGGATTGGAAGCCAGACCAGTTGCTGTTTTTGTACAAGTCGCCAGCCAGTTTGACAGTTCCATCTTTGTAGAGTATAGAGATAAAAGGGTCAATGCCAAAAGTATCATGGGCATGATGAGCTTAGGTATAGCACAAGGCGAAAAAGTCGTGATTGCTGCAGAGGGTGCTGATGAGGCAGAGGCCATTAAAGGGATAGAAAAATACCTGACAGCCAAGGAGTAATAATGGCGTTTACACACCTTCATGTCCATACGGAATACAGCCTGCTGGATGGGTCCGGCAAGATTAAGGAAATGGTGGCGCAGGCAAAGGCACTTGGATGTGACAGCCTTGCCATCACAGACCATGGGGCAATGTATGGCGTGATCGATTTTTACAGAGCCGCAAAAGAGGCCGGCATTAAGCCGATCATCGGATGCGAGATATATGTGACGAACGGTTCGCGCTTTGACCGTGAGATCAGCCAGGGTGATGATAGATATTATCACCTTGTTTTATTAGCGGAAAATAACCAGGGCTACAGTAACCTGATGAAGATCGTTTCCACCGGTTTTACAGAAGGCTTTTACTATAAGCCTCGAGTGGATTACGAAACGCTGGAAAAGTACAGCGGAGGGCTGATCGCCAGCAGCGCATGTCTGGCAGGAATCATTCCAAAGCTCCTTTTGAGGGGGCGTTATGAGGATGCAGTCGAGGAAGCACTGCGGTTACAGAACCTGTTTGGAAGAGGCAACTTTTTCCTGGAGCTCCAGGATCATGGGATGCCGGAGCAGCGGACGGTCAATTCCCAGCTTCTTCGAATGAGTGAGGAATATAAGATTCCGCTGATCGCCACAAATGACGTCCATTATACCTATGATACGGACTGGGAAGCACACGATATCCTGCTTTGCATCCAGACAGGTAAAAAGGTGCATGATCAGGAGCGGATGCGTTATGAAGGCGGCCAGTATTATCTGAAGTCTCCGGAAGAGATGCAGGAGTTGTTCCGTTATGCTCCGGAAGCGATTCAAAATACAGAATTGATTGCCAAACGCTGCAACGTTGAGATTGAATTTGGTGTGCAGAAACTTCCGCAATATGATGTGCCGGCAGGCTACACGGCAGAAGAATACCTGACAAAACTCTGTGAGGAAGGACTGCGCCGCCGTTATGAGAATTATCAGGATTACGAAGACCGTCTGCATTTTGAACTGGAAACGATCAAGCAGATGGGCTATGTAGACTATTTCCTGATCGTCTGGGATTTTATCAATTACGCAAAACAAAACCATATCATGGTCGGACCGGGCAGAGGCAGCGCCGCCGGCAGCCTGGTTTCCTACGCCCTGGCGATCACGGATATCGATCCGATCCGCTATAACCTTCTGTTTGAGCGCTTCTTAAATCCGGAGCGGGTATCCATGCCGGATATTGACGTCGACTTCTGTTATGAACGACGCGGAGAAGTGATCGATTACGTCACACAAAAATACGGTAAAGATAAAGTGGTCCAGATCATTACGTTCGGGACCATGGCAGCCAGAAACGTGATCCGTGATGTTGGGCGTGTACTGGATATGCCTTACGGAGCTGTGGATCAGATTGCCAAGATGATCCCGGCAGAATTAAATATTACGATTGACAAAGCGCTTCAGGAAAACAGCGAATTCAAACGCGCTTATGAGACCGATACACAGATCCGGAATCTGATCGATATGGCAAAACGTCTGGAAGGTCTGCCGCGGCACTCTTCTATGCATGCCGCTGGCGTTGTGATCTCCAAAGAGCCGATCATGGAATATGTGCCGCTCTCAAGAGGCTCTGATGGTTCTATTGTGACACAGTATGTCATGACAACACTGGAAGAGCTGGGACTTCTGAAGATGGACTTCCTGGGACTAAGGACCTTGACCGTGATCCAGGATGCGCTTGAAATGATAAAGACCAATATCGGGCTTTCTATTGATCTGAATGAGATAGACTATAACGATATCAATGTACTGGAGATGATCGGAGCCGGAAAAACAGAAGGCGTGTTCCAGTTAGAAAGTGCGGGCATGAAGAGTTTCATGCGGGAGCTCCGTCCGCAGACACTGGAGGATATTATCGCAGGAATTGCACTGTATCGTCCGGGTCCAATGGATTTTATTCCAAAATATATAGCAGGCAAGAACTCCGGGAAAGAGATCGTGTACGATTGTCCGCAGCTTAAGCCGATCCTGGAACCAACTTACGGATGTATTGTTTATCAGGAACAGGTCATGCAGATCGTTCGTGATCTGGCCGGATATTCTTTGGGCGGGGCAGATATCCTGCGGCGTGCCATGTCCAAAAAGAAAGACTCCGTCATGCAGGCAGAACGAAAACGTTTTGTTTATGGTGATGAGAAGACCGGAGTTGCCGGCTGTATCAAAAATGGTATTAGTGAGCAGGTAGCCAATAAGATCTATGACGATATGGTGGATTTCGCCAAGTATGCTTTTAACAAGTCCCATGCGGCGGCCTATGCCATCGTCTGCTATCAGACGGCCTATCTGAAATTTTATTTTCCTGTGGAGTTTATGGCCGCGTTGATGACATCGGTCATGGATCGTCTGACAAAGTTAGGAGAATACATTCAGGAATGCAAGGGATTGTCCATCGACATTCTTCCGCCGGATATTAATGAAGCGGAAAGTACTTTTGCAGCACGGGGAAAGAATATCCGTTACGGACTATCCGCAATTAAAGGTGTCGGCCGAAACGTGATCGACGCAATTGTGGAAGAACGGAAAGAAAACGGACCATATCAGGATATTTATGATTTTTGCCAGAGACTGGCATTAAAAGATATTAATAAAAGGACTGTTGAGAATCTGATCAAGGCAGGTGCATTTGACTCTCTCGGCTTTACCCGGAAACAGCTGATCCATATTTATATGGATGTCATGGATAAAGTTGCCAGCGATAAAAAGAGTGACATCAGCGGACAGCTGAGCTTCTTTGATATTGCAGAGGAAGAAACAAGAGCGGCCTTTATGATCCGCGTGCCGGATGTTGGAGAGTTTGATCAGGAAGTTCTTCTGGAGTTCGAAAAAGAAGTTCTTGGTATTTATCTGAGCGGCCATCCGCTGGATGCATACAGTGAAATCCTGAAAAAGAATACGACTGCCAGAACGATCGATTTTCTGCGGGATGAAGAAGGCAGAGTCATCGTGCATGATCAGTCTATGGCAACGATAGGCGGCATCATTGCGAAGGTTACCAATAAATCCGCGCGGAATGGAAAACAGATGGCCTTCCTGACCCTGGAAGATCTTTTTGGGACAGTGGAAGTGATTGTTTTCCCGGCAGACTATGTTCTGAACCGTCCGTTGATCGTGGAAGGCAAGAGAGTCCTGATCAAAGGAAAAGTTACGATCGATTCGGATGCGGACGGTAAATTGATCGCAGAGCGTATCATTGATCTGGAAGAGACCGGAAAAGAATTGTGGATCCAGTTCCAAAACCGTGCAGACTATGAAAAACATGAACGGTATATCAACAGTCTGAACACGGTGGATGAGCTGCGGGGACAGACTCCGATCCGCCTGTATCTGAAAGAAGAAAAGCAGATCCGCAAAATGCCTGCTTCTTATAATATCAATCTGGATGAAGATTTTCTGAGCGTTCTGAAGGGACGGTTCGGGGAAGAAAATGTGAAAGTGACGGCAGCTAAAAAAGTATGATCACCTCCAAGAGCAATCAAAAAGTGAAGAGAGTCCGCAGGCTTTTGGATTCTTCCAAAGAACGGAAAGAAAGAAAACTGTTTGTTGTGGAAGGCAAACGGCTTGTAAAAGAAGCACCTGCAGAATGGGTTGAAGAACTGTATGTCTCAGAAAGCTTTTATACATTTGGAAAGACCGATCTGTCTCCTTATAAAACCGTCGAAGTTCTGAAAGATGATGTTTTTAAGAGTCTCTCTGATACAGTTCATCCGCAGGGGATCCTGGCAGTTGTGAAGCAGCCGGAGTATCTGCTGAAGGGACTGCGTGAGGGAGACACAAATGAAACCTGTACGATCCTGCTTTTAGATGATATTCAGGACCCTGGAAATCTGGGAACAATGTTTCGGACAGCAGAAGCGGCCGGGGTGAGCGGGATCATCATGAGCAATGGTTGTGCGGACATCTTTAACCCAAAGGCCATCCGTTCTACGATGGGAAGCATCTATCGCGTTCCGTTTATTGTGGATGAACTGGTGCCGGCTATTGAGAATTTAAAGATGGATGGTTTTTGCGTCTACGGTGCAGCATTGGAGGAAGCCGTGCCATTCCGTGAAGTTGAGTATCCGCTGCACCGCGCGATTGTGATAGGCAATGAAGGCAAAGGGATCTCAACAAGTGTTTTGAATTCTGTAAGTGAACGGATCAAAATCCCAATGAAAGGGAAGGTAGAATCTTTGAATGCTGCTGTCAGCTGCGCGGTCCTTCTCTTTTATCTGGAGGGAATCCAGTAAGTTTTCTCATAATAAAGAAGTTTTTGAATAATCCGGATTGTACTTTTTTAAGTACAATCCTTTTTTCTGCACCACTGGTTGTGTAAAAAAATAGTAACAAACACAAGATACAGACATGGCAGAAAACGTGGATTTTAAGGCGTTGACAGCATTTTTTTCCTAATCTATAATTCCGACGGGATGAAAAATGTAATAATTTTGTAACAAATTTGATTCATTCCTGTATTTTTTATGAGAAAGAAATCGAAAAAACTGATCCGATGCATATGCATGTTATCAGCCGTGACCATTATTTTGTTCGCGACTGTGATTGCTGTGTCTGCGAAAGAACGTCCACATACATTCCGTGATCAGGCTGCTTCGGAAACTGTAAATGAACAGATCCAAGTCTGTCTGGATTTTGCGGAAGAGTTTGTTGCCCCTTCAGAAATGATCGTAGAGCAGAAAGCGAAAGTTACGCAGGCTGCTCGTCTTTCAGAACAGATCCGGGAAGAAGCTGCAGAAGATGAGGACGATTGGGAAGAAGAGGAAGAGGACACAGAGGAACCGGAAGAAGATTGGGACGAAGAAGAGGTTGAACATGCAGACTCCGATTGGGATATTTCTCATCAGTATGATGAGTGGTATTCTGCTGATGAACTGCGGTTTCTTGGTGTGATCTACGCAGGGGATTTCAGATGGACCTGGTATTCCCAAAATGTACTTCCTGGCGGAGGACTGCAGATTCCGGGTCGTCATGTGGATGAGAATGGTTTCATTTGCGATGAAAACGACAGGATCTGTCTGGCATCATCCGATCTGGAATGGGGCACCATTGTCACAACTCCATTCGGCAAAGAAGGCTGCATTTATGACTGCGGCTGTGCATCCGGTACATTGGATGTTTATGTAGACTTTTAATATCGCCTCCCAGCGGTAAGATATAAAAGACTGCAGCAGTTTTCTGCGGCAGTCTTTTTCATTTCTTCCCCCGATGGAGTTTAAACATTGCAAACAGTTGGAAAATGTATTATATTGCATGCGATGGACAGACAAGTTCTCTGCGGTGCGAATTACTATGAGCAGAAGTTTTATCTGAACCCTGCTTATGAAGTACTTCCGCAGCAGATCAAAGATGAATTGAAGATCATGTGCGTTCTTTTCGTACAGGAAGTCAGCGGGATCATTATCCTGGAGTTTAATGACCGCGGCGATCTGAATATCGTTGTTACCGCCAAGGACAGCGATATGTATTTTGATGAGATCGGCAGTGAAGTAAAGATCAGACAGCTGCGAAAAGAAAAAGCAGAACTCTTTGCCCAACTGGAAGCATATTACAAGGCAACGGAGGAATAAGATGTTATTAGCAATTGATGTCGGCAATACCAATACAAAATTCGCCTTTTTTGAAGGAGATCAGATTGTCAATACGTTTCGTTTGACAACGGCTACGCCGCGAACCTCAGATGAATTTGGAATGACGATTGAAGGGCTGACCGGACGGTTCGGTATCGGGAAAAAGGATATTCATGGCATCATCGTTTCTTCTGTTGTTCCGGATATCATGCATGCGCTGAACAACTCTCTGTATCGGTTCCTGGGAAGAACTCCGATGATCGTGGGGCCGGGAACGAAAACAGGAATCCGCCTGGTCAAGACCAATCCGCAGGAGGTCGGCTCCGATCGTATTGCGGACGGAGTGGCTGCTTTAAATCTTTATGGTGGACCGGTTATTGTTGTAGATTATGGTACTGCGACTAAATTTGATTATTTCAGTGCAGAGGGTGTGTTTGAGTCTGCTGTGACTTGCCCGGGCATTATGATCAGCGCCAGAGCTTTATGGGGCGGAACTGCCAAGCTCCCTGAGATTGAAATCAAAGATCCGGGAACGATCATGGCAAAAGATACCATTACCTCTCTGCAGGCGGGCATCATGTACGGACACATCGGTGAAGCGGAATACATTATTAACCGGTTGAAAGAAGAATCTAAAGAAGATAATATCAAAGTTGTTGCAACCGGCGGTCTGAGCAGCATCATTTATGCCAAGACGGATGCGATCCAGTATCTGGAGCCGGACCTGCTGATGCATGGACTTCGGATCATTTACGATAAAAACAAATAAACAATGAAGATCGGCAACGTGGAATGTGGAAACAACATACTGGCACCCATGGCCGGCATCACTGACATGCCATTTCGGGCACTCTGCAGAGAACAGGGTGCCACTTTTTCATACACGGAAATGATCAGCGCGAAGGCTCTTTATTATAAGAATAAAAACACACTCCCGCTCTTGCAGGTGGCAGAAGGGGAAAGACCGATCGCAGTCCAGCTGTTTGGAAATGAGCCGGATCTTCTTGCCCAGGAGGCATTGAAGCTGGAAGATGGACCATACGATGTCTTTGATGTCAATATGGGATGTCCCGTTCCAAAGGTAGTGAATAACGGGGAAGGATCCGCCCTGATGCGGGATCCGGAAAAGATTGGCCAGATTGTTTCTGCCATGACTAAGGTGCTGCATAAACCGGTCACGATCAAGATCCGTAAAGGCTTTTCTGCGGATCAGATCAACGCGGTGGAAGTTGCCAAACGGGCAGAGGATGCCGGAGCTGCCGCTATAGCCATTCATGGACGGACCAGGGAAGAGTATTATTCCGGACATGCAGATTATGACATTATCCGTCAGGTAAAGGAAGCGGTCTCCATTCCGGTCATGGGAAGCGGTGATATATATAAAGGAAAAGATGCAAAACGGATGTTGGATGAGACTGGATGCGATGCTGTCATGATCGCCCGTGGAGCTAGAGGAAACCCGTGGGTCTTCCGGGAAGTGGCGCATTATCTGGAAACGGGAGAAGAACTGCCGCGACCTTCTATTGAAGAGGTGAAAGAAATGGTCCTTCGGCATGCCCGGATGCTGATCGATTTCTGCGGAGAAAATATGGCGATCCGACAGATGCGAAAGCATGCAGGTTATTACGTTACCGGTTATCCGGACGCTTCTAAGATCCGGCGGGAAGTCAACTTGTGTGTTACTTTTTCCGACCTGGAAAGAACATTGACAAAGTGGGAAGGGTAATATATAATGCTCACGATTGTGAAGGCTGCCTGGTGTTGAAAAATTACCAAGCCTTTATATTTTTCGCAGTTTTTATAAGTAGTAAGCAGTAAAAGGAAGTATTAAAAATGGAAGAAAAGGTCAATCTTTTAACAAAACAGAACCTGAAAGATCTGCGTGCGGAACTGGAAGACCTGAAAGTTAATAAGCGGAAAGAAATCGCTGCAAAGATCAAAGAAGCCCGTGAACAGGGTGATCTTTCCGAGAATGCAGAGTATGATGCAGCAAAAGATGAACAGCGCGATATCGAAGCACGTATCGATGAACTGGAGAACATCATTAAAAATTCCAAAGTAGTTGATGCGAAAAAGATCGATTTTGATAAGATCCATATGGGATGTAAAGTCAAAGTACGTGATATGGCAACCCGCAGGGAGTATACCTACCAGATCGTCAGTACAACAGAAGTTAATTCCCGTGAAAGGAAGATTTCTTATGAGTCTCCGATCGGAGCCGCTCTTATGAATAAGGAAGTCGATGAGATCGTCCAGGTCACCACACCGGGCGGAGAGCTGAGACTTCGTGTTCTGGATATCCAGAAAGCAGACTTATAATCCACAGGGCGCTTACCGAAAAAGCGCCCTTATTTTTAAGAATGACCGGGAAACCGGAAACAGATAATAAAGAGGAAAAAAGAATGGCAGAACAGAATCAGAACCAGGATGTAAACCAGTTGTTAAAGGTGCGCCGGGAAAAGCTGGCAGCACTGCAGGAAGCGGGAAAAGATCCTTTTCAGATCACAAAATATGATCAGACGCATCATGCGGCAGAAGTGAAAGCACTCTATACCGCGCATGAAGAAAAACTGCTTGCAGGGCGTGCACCACTCAACACTGACGGGATGGATGAGGAAACAGCGAAAGCTGCTGTCAATGCGGATTATCAGGAGCGCCGCGCTATTATGGATGCGGATCCGATCAATGTTTCCATTGCCGGCCGCATGATGTTTAAGCGTGTCATGGGAAAGGCCTCCTTCTGTAATATTCGTGACCTGTCCGGTGATATTCAGGTCTATGTGGCAAGAGATTCTGTTGGAGAAGAGGCCTACGCAGAGTTTAAAAAATCTGATATTGGTGATCTGTATGGTGTAAAAGGATATGCATTCCGCACAAAGACGGGAGAACTTTCTATTCACGCTACGGAGATCACCTTACTTGTTAAGAGTCTGCAGATCCTGCCGGAGAAATATCACGGCATTACAAATACGGACCTTCGTTATCGTCAGCGTTATGTTGATCTGATCATGAATCCGGAAGTAAAGGATACCTTTATTAAGCGGTCAAAGATCATCGCAGCCATCCGCCGCTATCTCGACGGACAGGGATTTATGGAAGTGGAAACGCCGATGCTGGTGGCAAATGCCGGAGGTGCAGCTGCCCGTCCGTTTGAGACACATTTTAATGCATTAAATGAAGACCTGCGGCTTCGTATTTCTCTGGAACTGTATCTGAAGAGACTGATCGTAGGCGGCATGGAAAGAGTTTATGAGATTGGTCGTGTATTCCGAAACGAGGGACTTGATACCCGCCACAATCCAGAGTTCACGCTGATGGAGCTTTATCAGGCTTATACAGATTATCACGGCATGATGGAGCTGACGGAAAACATGTACCGTTATGTTGCACAGGAAGTGCTGGGCACGACAAAGTTTTCCTATGGCGAAGTAGAACTGGATTTCGGAAAGCCGTTTGAAGTGCTGACCATGCGTGAAGCTGTGAAGAAATATGCAGGTGTGGATTGGGATACAGTAGAAACCCTGGAGGATGCCCGCCGCATCGCAAAAGAAAAGAATGTGGAATTCGAGGAGCGTCATAAGAAAGGCGATATCCTGAGTTTATTATTTGAAGAGTTTGCGGAAGAACATCTCTTACAGCCTACCTTTGTAATTGATCATCCGATTGAGATCTCTCCATTGACAAAGAAGAAACCGGATGAGCCGGATTTTGTAGAGCGGTTTGAACTGTTCATCAATGGATGGGAGATGGCAAATGCATATTCCGAGCTGAACGATCCGATCGATCAGAGGGAGCGTTTTAAAGAGCAAGATGCTCTGGCTGATGCCGGAGATGAGGAAGCCAATCATACAGATGAGGACTTCTTGAATGCTCTGGAAATTGGTATGCCTCCAACAGGCGGCATCGGATATGGAATCGATCGTCTGGTAATGCTTTTGACAAACAGTCCG
>JAFWCK010000156.1 GCA_017536965.1 Lachnospiraceae bacterium
TCAAGAAAAATGTGCTTGTCATAGGCGGCGGCCCTGGCGGTGTTGAAGCAGCGGTGACAGCAGCAAGAAGAGGATATACCGTCACTCTGCTGGAAAAGAACGAAGAACTTGGTGGCACCATCCGCTATGCAAAGAATGACGCCTTAAAGCCGGATCTGAAGCGGTATCTGCAGTACATTCAGAAGCTGCCGTCCCTGTATCCGAATATCACCGTAAAACTCGGGACTGAGGCAACCCCGGAACTGGTTGGATCCTACAAAGCTGATCACATCATCGTTGCGACCGGCGGAGAACCGATCCCGCCAACCTTCCTTGAAGGATGGGAAAAAGCAAAGGATATCCTGGATGCTTACTTCCATGCAGACAGTGTGGGAGAAGAAGTCGTGATCATCGGCGGCGGTTTAAGCGGCGTTGAGGCTGCAGCGCATCTGGGGGCTCTCGGAAAGAAAGTCACAGTCCTGGAGAAGTACACCTGTCTTGCAGACGTTGGAACCTCTTACGGATGGGGCGTGAAACTTGCAGTCAACCAATATGGCGTAAAACTGGTCGAGCAGGCAGATGTGCTTGAGATCACAGATGAAGGTGTCCGTTATGCGATGGGCGGAAAAGAGATCCTGAAAAAAGCAGATTCGGTCTTCTATGCAATCGGCATGAAGAGTAATAATCAGCTGTTTTATGAAGTTGCGGATAAAGCGCCATATGTGGATATTATCGGAGACGCTGCTCAGACCGCACGCATCGGAGAGGCTGTTGTCAGCGGTTTTTATGCAGCCATGGATATCGGAACATTTTAATTCTTTTGTATCAACCAATAGGAGGAACTTTTGATGTCAGTAATTAAAATTATTCCTTTGCCGCCAGATGCACCACCATTCCTGCAGCCGGATGTAGATGTCAGCGGCATTAAACGGAAGTATCTGGACGTTCCATACGCCGAAACAGACAATCCGAATCAAACAATGGACATTTTTCTCCCGGAAGAAGGGGATGGTCCATTTCCGGTTCTGATCCAGTTTCATGGCGGCGCCTTTATAGGCGGACATAAACGTGACTCACAGTGTATTTATCTGATCAATGGTCTGCTGCGCGGTTACGCGGTTGTCAATGTAAACTACCGTCTGATCGGCGAAGTGATCTTTCCTTATCCGGTTTATGATGTAAAGGCAGCAGTCCGTTTCCTGCGGGCAAATGCCCAAAAGTATTGTCTGGATCCGGCCAAGTTTGCCGTTTCCGGTGACAGCGCAGGCGCTTACTTTGCTTCCATACTCGCAACGTCCGCTGGTGTTGAGGCGCTCGAGGACCGGAGCATGGGAGCGTCGGATTGTGACAGTTCCGTGCAGGCGATGATCGGTATGTTCGGCCTGTATGACATCATTCTGGCATCGCAGTTTACGGAAGATGCTCCGCCAATGCCAAGTGGTGTTAAGATCGCTAATTTTGCCGATCTTTTTGCAGGCGTGAACTGCAGGGAGGCAAAAGGCATTGCTTCGATGGTATCTCCGATCAGTTATGTATCTAAAAACTGCCCGCCTGTATTGATACAGGCAGGCATGGAAGATGAGGTTGTACCATATCAGAGCTCTGTAGAGTTTGTAAACCGTGTCAATGCTGCCTGCGGGGATGGCAGGGCAACACTGGAGTCGATCCCGGGAGGAAAACACGGAGATCCGGCTTACGAGTCAGAGCAGTTGGAGGAAAGCAGATTTGCTTTCCTGGATAGAGTATTAAAATAACAGTCCGGCTATTCTTTTAGGATCGGGTTCGCCAGGTTCTTTGGATCAAATGCTTCTCTCAGCTTGCGCAGCCAGAGATGATAGTTCATATAGAGCGGTCCAAGCTGCTGCGTTACAGCATTCAGACAGCCCGGCGTTTCTGCATGGAAATGATGGGCAATATCCGTATCTCTGGACGCCTGCCGAAACTCGGCGACCCCTTTCCCGACTTCCGGATTGGTACGGTCGTACATAAACAACAATTCAATATAGGCAAAGTGGCCATATTCCATCGGCGCGATCTGAAAGTTGTCTGGGGCATCAAAGATCGTGCCGTTTTCTGTATATTTATAAATGAATTCCGGAACGCTCTTACCGACTTCAAACATATGAGTAACAGAATCAGCGCCAAGTTTGATCGGCATCCAGCCGCCGCCAAGACGCAGAACTCTCTGCAGCATTCCAACGACCATAAAGAAGTCCATGTGAGAGCGGAACCAGTTTTCCAGATCCGATGCGGCTCGTTTCAGGCCGGTTTCTTCTGCAATCTCAAACAGCAGTTTTTCTTCATAAGCCAGTTCTTGGGCAGATTGAGGAGCCAGATAGACCACCAGAGGGATAGGCAGTTCCTTGCGGATCCTAGGCCAGAGCTCGTGGAATGCGTTTGCAGAATCGGTCATCATGACAGCTAATGTCAGATAGAAAAACTTGGTGACCGAGGCAGCAATTTCCACCTCGCCCATACGCAGGATCGCCTCACAGGCAGCATCCAGATCTGGGCAGTTGAAAAGATAAACCTGGGCGCTGTCACTAGGCTGATAGACCTTGTGGTTTGGTGTGTGTCCTTCTAAGGTGAA
This sequence comes from Lachnospiraceae bacterium, assembly GCA_017536965.1. GTDB lineage: Bacteria > Bacillota > Clostridia > Lachnospirales > Lachnospiraceae > RGIG5612. The sequence goes on from JAFWCK010000156.1 coordinate 2,570, forward strand.
ATCACGTGGACCACGGCAAGGAATGATCGCGATCGCTGTTTTGGTGATGACTCCCATTTGTCCATGATTTCCATAAAATCCTCTTAACAGTCCGCGGATGGATGGCCCCGGACCGTCCGGACAGAACCAGCCGGAGTCTGTCTGCAAAGAACCCGTGCGCAGGATCTCGCCTTCCGGGGTAACATATTCCATTCCCAGTATATAGCGGTTGGCGCGCGAAGCACCGTACATGTTATGGTTTTCTCCAGCTGTACTGGTAAAGTTGGAAAGAACGGAACCGCCAGGACCGACAGCTGCGATCGCATAACTGAACCCTTGCCGCCGTAATTCCGGATAAAGCTGTACATGGCGTACGCCAGGTTCTATGACAGCGTAACCATCTTCGGTATTGATCTCAATGATCTGGTTCATCCGTTTCAGATCGATCAGAAGCGTTCCTCCGCGGTTTGGATAAGCATCTGCACTGGCACCGGAAACGGTGGTGACAAAACAAATGTCGTTCTGATTGCAGATGTGGATAATATCACGTACCTGTTCTGTGGATCCTGGCATAATGATCGCGTCGGCTGTGTGATATTCAAAAGGATATTCCGGCGTGCGGTTGCGGTTTCCAGCGAGGATGTATTCTTTGTCGCTGATGTTTTCCGCTCCGACGACAGCTTCTAGTTGGGTATATATATCACGGGAAAGGCTCATGCTTCTCCTCCTTCCAGCGCGCTGGCAAGCAGAACGCTCAGATCATAACAAGGCAGTCCGGATTTCTCTTTTGCATCAAGTGCATCCAGGCAGAACGGACAAGCCGTAACCAGAGCCAAAGCGCCACATTGTTCTGCCTCCCTGCGACGCTCAGCGCCGGTCCATGTACGAAAGTCTTCATCAATCGCCATCGCACCGCAGCAGAAAGACTCTTCGTTGTTTCGCGTCATCTCAAGCAGTTCCAATTCCGGAATTGCCTTAAGGACGGCACGAGGTGCATCGTATACACCGTGTTCTCCGCGCAGCCAGACTTTTGGAGGATCGAGAAGCCCATATGGTTTTATCTCTCCGTCCCAAGGGACGTATTCCTCACTTTGCCTGCCGAGCATGCAAGGGTCGTGATAGGTGACAGGTCCATTTAGAGAAACCGGATGCAGCTGCAGTTTCCCGTCTGCGATCAGTTCTGCAGCTACCTCGCTGATATGGCGGACCTTACATGGCAGTTCCTCAAAACGTGGATAACCATTTCTAAAAGAACCAAAGCATTCTCCGCAGGCAGTAATGATGGTTTTTACGCCCTGCGAGCGGAGCAGTTCGATATTGCGGTGAACAAGTTCCTTAGCGGCGTCTGTTTGTCCGGTGCGCCAGAGATAAGAACCGCAGCACCATTCTTCCTCGCGCAGAAGGCGGAAAGGGACTTTTCCTTTCTGCAGGATCGAAATGGCTGCCAAAGCGATTTCTTTATGCTGATAAGATGCGGCACATCCAAGGAAAAGCACGGTGTCTGCATCTGGTGTTTCTCCGCAGTCAGAAGGGAGCCAGCTGCTGCGCTCTTCGTGAGGCAGCCCGTAGATGTTGTGTGTATTGATTACAGCATCTCCCTTTTTTTTGACCGGTTCCGGCAAAGCGCCTTTTTCTGCGCAGTCGGCACGGAGGGCATAGATGGTATCAAGGACATCCATGTCCCTGACGCTTTTGCAGTTGATATCGCATGCACCACAGGCAGTGCAGGTATAAAGAAGGTGTTCCAGTCCGTCTCCGTAAGATACAGTTCCGTTCAGAACTTCCTTTGCATTATTGAGCAGCCCCTGCCCGGAGCAGGCGTCAAAACCGTAGCGCTGATAAATTGGACAGATTTCTGCAAAATCCCAACCGTGCATTTTGTGCGGAAGGATCCACTTGCATTGTCCGCAGTGATTGCAGGAATCCATGGTATATCGAAAATCAGATAATTTATTCATTTTTTCACCTTTAAAAACAAAGCTTTCCCGGATTTAAGATTCCCTGAGGATCAAAAACATCTTTTAGCTTTTTCTGTGCGGCAGCAGCAACCGGATCGGCACCAAATACCAACTGCGAAAGGGCAGCGCTATAAGGGCGGTCAAATAAAGCGCCGCGGGCAAACAATGCGGCTTCGGCTGTATCTGCCAGCAGGCAGGTCTTTTCCTTTGCTTCTTCTGTACAGTAAAGATCAGCCTCTACGCGAAATCCGCGCCCCTGCACCTGAGGCTGCAAAGTCAGTCCCAGATCTTCTGCAGGATGTGCAGCAAGCAGTGCAGACAAAGCGTCGGTCAATTCCGCTGTTTTACTTGGCGGAGCCAGGAAAAGAATATCACGCAGTGCTCCGCGCCGCAGTTTCCAGTAGATCTCATTCCGGTCGCATTCCTTTATCCTTTGATCTGCCCGGGAACCAAACCCATCCAGATTGCGCGGGGAGTAAAGGAATGTCAGATCCTCCTTTGCACACTCATCACGCAGATAACCGGTGTAGATCCGGATGCGTTCTTCCGGTAAGCGGGCATAACCGCTGATCCTGCAAATAAGCGTCCATGGAGCAGCCTTCTTCCGAAGCGTTTCTTCTTCGGAAGGATCCTTGGCAAAGGCAGCAGCAAAATTCACATTGTTCAGGATCAGACAATCATCTGGGATACGATGGAATAATAGCTTTGTGGCCAGATGGACCAGAGAGGCCAGGTCATCGGACTCGATAAATGTCAGTACGGAATCGGTCGGAGCGACTTCTGCTTTCAGGGTAGCCCAGGTGACAAGTCCCATCGTGCCCTGCGCGCCGCAAAGAAAACGGGCAAAGTCCACAGAGCCTGGTCCCCAGGGGTTGACCATGTCTGCTGCGGATTCCTCTGCCGGAGCAGGTCCTGCTGCAGAACCTGTCCTGAAAAGTTCTCCCGTTCCGTAGACCACCTCTGTTGTCAGGAGGGGATCCGTATAGTCATATTGATATTTCGGAACCAGAATTGCTTCCCGTTCCAGCATACTGGCCACTACAGATTTTCCTGCCCGGGGCAGGAACGGATGATTGGCGCGCAGGCCCTGTTCTGCCAGTGCAGGAAGAAGTGTTCCAAAAGTTACGCCTGCCTCCACGCGCGCATAACGGTCGTGACGGCTGATCTTCAGAATACGGTTCATTTTTTCAAAGCTGATAGTCTCGGCCAGAGGGTTTACCGAACCCCCATGCAGATGCGGCTCCTTTGAGCTGCATGGAACCAGCGCTTTGCCCTGCGATGCGGCCTGGCGAACAATATCACAAACCTCTTGTGTGTTTTGAGGTAAAAACATAAACGCACTTCCTTTCCGCCGTTTTACGGCAGGATCACATCTTGTGAAAGCAATGCTTCTTTGAGCTGCAGATATGGAAGATCTCTTACAGGACATCCTTTCTGAACGGCCAGTGCTGCTGCAGTACCGGCTGCTTGTCCAAAGCAGAAGCAGTGCGGCACCAGGTTAAACAGAGAATTGGCCTCATCGTCGGAAGAAAAAGCACGGCATGCTACCAGCAGGCCTTCCGTTTCTTTTGGAACCAGTGCTCCGAAAGGAACATAGACAACCGGATAGGTATAGCCTTTTTCTCCCAGATCGTTGTTCGGGAAGATAGCGATCGTATCTTCAAAAGGTTCTTTCCGCAGCATGTTTTCTTCCCGGAGAGAGGCTTCTCCGATCAGCCGAAGTCCGCCTGTCGTGCCGATCTGCGGGCAGGTCAGCATGATATAACTTTTTTCAAAGCCAGGGGCTTTGTCCCGTAAAAGTTCCCAGGTCTTTACAGCACGATCTCTGCCGGATACATCCATACGGGTCATTTCTTCTACATCGGTCTGGCAATTGGTAATGAAATGCGGATGCAGCCAGGCGACATGCTCCTGGTTTTTCAGCATACCGCGGAAGAAAGAGACATACAGGCCGTTATCGTGAAGTTCATTTTTCAGGGCAATGGCATCATCCGGCCTGGAGCTGACAAAACGGTCATATGCGCGGAATTCCACGCCGCCGATCCAGAAACCGAAGCACAGATGCTTGATCCGCAGGTTGAAATCGATATTATCTTCGTAGGCCGTGTTGGATCTCGGGATCAGATCTCCGTCGCCGGTACTGTCAATGACAACCTTGCCCAGAACAGCGCGCCGTCCGGTCTTGCTTTCGAAGATGATGCCCTTTACTGTATTGCCGTCCATGATCACATCCGTGACCCAGGAATGCAGATAAAGCTTAACACCAGCTTCCATGACCATCCGGTTCATTTCGTTTTTGGCGATCTCCGGATCCCAGATAGCCGAATAGACAATGCAGGTTTCCCCGTTTTTGTTTTTTCGGACGAAAAAGTGCTGGAAACTGCTGTCTTGATAGAATTTCAGTACAGAAGGATCAGTAGAACCCCAATCTGCCTCCAGCGGCCTAAATGCTGCGCCCTGGTTGTCCAAACGGGTGATCAGTTCCTCCAGAATACCGCCGATATAGCGGTTGCCGTCGGTATCGCTTAAGTGCGGAATGATATTGACCAGTCCGCCGGTGCTCATTCCACCCAGATGACCATAGCGTTCCAGCAGTACGGTTCTTGCACCGGTGCGTGCTGCAGCCACTGCGGCAGCAAAGCCGCCCGGACCACCGCCGACGACAATAACGTCCGCCTCGCTGATGACTTCAACTTCACGGGCTGCTTCCTGAATGGTTTTTACACCAGGAATAAATCTTTTATCACTTTCCGGTGCATCCGGAATGATATACCGCGCCATTCCGGCAGGGCCGTGGTACCTTAATCTTTCTTCTTTCCCCATAAAAATACCTTCTTTCTATATTTGCTGAAAGTATAGCAAAAATGCCCGGACTTTTAAAGAGTAGACAGGTGCAGACGATCGATTATAATAAAGAATCATAAGATTTTAACAGGAGGCAGAGACATGGCAAAACGGACGTATGAAAATGATGATATTATCGTTTATTGGGATTCAGATTTATGTATTCATGTTGCAGAATGTCTGAAAGGCAATGGAGAAGTATTTAATTTAAAACAAAGGCCATGGGTCGATCTTTCCAAAGCGCCTGCGGAAGAGATCGCAAGAGTGATTGATCTTTGCCCGTCCGGCGCGCTGAAATATGAATTGAAAAAGAAATAATTAGCACAGTTATATGGTTATAACAATCATCTTTCAGGCAGCTCTGTGGATCTGGTTTCTGGGCTGCGTCATCACATATCGGGCAGGGAAACATCTGCTGGTGGAAGGCATGGGGATCAAAAGCGCAGAATTCCTCATGCTTTGCTTTTATAGCGCTGCACTCGTTTCCTATTACCTGATCCATCCGGTCGGAAAATGGATCTTGCTTGGCGTGTTGATCCTATGGTTTGTCGTTCAGTTTTTCTGCCATTGGCGCTATACCATTTTCGGAGCAAGCCAAAGAAAGCTGAAAGGCTATAATGACTGTTTCCGCGGCACTGTCCGTATCTGGCCGGCAAGCGAAAAACGCCTTATCCCGGATCTGTATCATTGTATTCTGCATCTTCTGATCCTGCTCAATATCCTGTTCCTGTGCCTGCTCGGTTTCTGGGACTCCACAATGCCAAGGTATCGATATACACTGGAAGAGTCTCATCAGGTTGCCGGAAGGCAGGGAGTCTGTGCGGAAGATGGGTATTACTGGGTCAGCGGCTCTGCAACGCTGACAAAATATGACAGCCATTGGAATGTCGTAGCAGAGAATAACGATCCTTTGAAAGGGTATGAATGGAAAGTAAATCACATTGGCGATATTGCTGTTTATCAAAATGATCTGTACCTTGGAGTGGAACTGTTTATAGAAGGGGAAGCGGAGAATATCCAGATCGCCGTTTATGATGGAGATTCTCTGGAGCGTAAATTCCTCTTTCCACTGCATACAGAGAGTGGACAGACAGAATGCTCCGGCATTGCCGTCGATCCGGAAAACAGGATCGTTTATCTGTCCTCGTGGGCGGATGATGTATCCGGAAGTTTCCTGTATATGTATGATCTGGATACTGGTGAATATAAAGGAACGCTTCCGATGGATCCCGCACCGAGATCGATCCAGGGCGTGGCATATCACGATGGAAAACTATATGTCACCTGTGATGATGGAGAAGCAGATAACGATGAACCTGACAATCTGTACCGCCTGGATATAGCAAAAGACTTTTCCACGGCAGCGGTCGTGAAAGAACGATCCTTCACCGATGTCAAAGAGCAGGGGGAAGCAGAAGGTTTATGCTTTGACGAAAATACCGCACAGTTTCTGATCCTGTATAATAGAGGTGCCGTCATTGAAGACGGAAGGATAGCCGGATTCCGTGAGGGATACACAGAAGAGATCCATGAGGTCTTTGTTTATGATATAAAGTGAGTGTATACCGACATTTTTCGAGTAATAAAAAGAGGGGAGAGCGGCTCCCCTCTTTTTTATGATTTCAATTGTTATTATTTCTTGTAGAATTCGTGGCTGACTTCATCCATAACTCTGTTAACGGTTGCTTTCTTCCACTGCATAAATTCATCCGTCGGGTCCGGAATGATGAAGTGTACCTGGAAAGCAAATCCGCCGCCTGGAGCATACTTGTTGGCAACATCCCAAACGATCTCACGGATCTCGTCTTCCGTAATACCCGGTTTTTCAAAGGTCTGGGAAGAGTTGATGCAGCCGGTCAGTACCAGTCGGTTGCCAAACTGTTTCTTCAGTGCCAGCAGGTCATTGCAGTTCTGTGCCGGGTTCCAGCCGGTAACGCCGACGACATCTACCATATCCGGAATGAAGATCTCGCATTTGCCGCAGTTATGAAGTGTTACCGGGATATTTCTCTCTTTTGCGAAATCAGTCAGTCTGCAGTAACGAGGTACAAAGAATTCTCTCATCATATCCAGCGATACAAATGGGTTATTCCATGCTGCGGTATCATCACCGATTCCAAAAATATCCGGCTGATAATAGTCAATGGCATTCCTGGTAACTTCCACAGCGAAATCGCAGAGATAATCGAAAAGTGCATTGCATTCTTCCGGCTCTTCAAATAAAGCGCAGAGACCCTCTGTAAATCCCATGAATGCCATCAAGTTCTGGAAGAATCCGCCTCCGCCCATATAACAGACAGCCTGATTTTCACGGTCGATATATTTAGCAGCTCTTTCCAGATCCTTCTTTGCCATCTGCTCCCAGTCGACACCGGAGATGTCCGGAGCCTTAATGACATCGTGCCATTTGGTGACATCATCAAGCAAAAAGTCCCAGGTTTTCGGGATTCTGCCGCCGGCTGCTTCTGCACTTGTGATCAGCTCGACACCCCAGATATCCCACATTCTTCCGTCCGCATCTACTCTCGGCATCAGGATAGATGGTCCTGTGCTGGCGGAAGGTCCTTTAATGGTAGGATCCAGAGATTCATGCGGGATCCATTCCGGCTGTTCGCCGCGCAGACACATCAAATAATTTTCTTTTTCTGTTAACTTTGCCATAAATAATCCTCCTCCTAAAACAAAAACTCTAGCATCATTATAATATTAGTAAAAGAGAATGAAAAGAGGGGAGAATGATCTCCCCTCTTTGGAATATGTTTTTTGGTTTTTACTGTTTGTAGAATACGGCTGATACTTCATCCATGACTCTGTTGACAGTTGCTTTCTTCCACTGTACAAACTGATCCGTCGGGTCAGGAATGATGAAGTGTACCTGGAAAGCAAATCCGCCGCCCGGAGCGTATCTGTTTGCAACATCCCAGACGATCTCGCGGATCTCATCTTCTGTGATGCCTGGTTTTTCAAAGGTCTGGGAAGAGTTGATGCAGCCGGTCAGGACTAAGCGGTTGCCAAACTGTTTCTTGATCGCATCAAGGTCATTGCAGTTCTGTGCCGGGTTCCAGCCGTTGATGCCGACTTTTTCCACCATGTCTTCCATAAAGATGCCGCATTTGCCGCAGTTGTGGAATGTGATCGGAATATTTCTGTCTTTTGCAAACTGTGAGATCCTCATATAACGAGGAATAAAGAACTGCTGCATCATGTCGAGAGATACAAAAGGATTGTTCCATGCAGCAGTATCATCGCCCATTCCAAGAATGTCCGGTTTATAATAGTCAATGGAATTTTTGATCACTTCAACCTGAAAGTCACAGATGTAATCGAAAAGCGCTTCGCATTCTTCCGGTTCTTCAAATAAAGCACAAAGACCTTCCGTAAATCCCATGAAAGCCATTAAGTTCTGGAAAAATCCACTGCTTGCCCCATAGGTCACGGCCTGATTCTCGCGGTCAATAAATTTAGCGGCTTTTTCCAGGTCATGTTTTGCCATCTGCTCCCAGTCGACACCGGTCAGATCCGGAGCCTTGATCACGTCACGCCATTTGGTGACATCGTCCAGCAGGAAGTCCCATGTCTTTGGGATCATACCGCCGGCTGCTTCTTTACTGGTGATTAGCTCAACTCCCCAGATATCCCACATTCTGCCGTTTTCATCGACCTTTCTTGCGGTAATAGATGGTCCGACACCTGCAGAAGGTCCCGGAATTGCCGGATCCATGGAAACGTGCGGGATCCACTCCGGCTGCTCACCACGCAGACACATTAAATAATTTTCTTTCTCTGTTAAGCGTGCCATAAATTATCCCTCCTCTAATGCATACAAAACTATCAAAATAATGTTAGCACACTAAATTGTTAAAGTAAACTTCGTACATCGTATAAATATGGTACAATTAATCAATAGATTTAATCAGCAACAGGAGTGTTTCAAAATGGGAAATCCGCTTGCAACTGAAAAAATAGGAAAACTGATGGCAAGGTTCTGCATACCTGCCGTGATCGGTATGGTAGTCAGCGCCCTGTACAATTTTGTCGATCAGATCTTTATCGGACATGGCGTAGGTATTTTTGGAAACGCGGCAACCAATGTCGAGTTCCCGATCAATACGGTTGCGATGGCCATGTCTTTGCTGGTTGGTATTGGAACTGCAACTTTCTATAATCTCAGCGCCGGAAAAGGAGAAAAAGAAAAAGGCGTCCGTGCTATTGGCAACGGCATGTCGGTCGTAGTGATCATCGGCCTTATTATCATGGCAGCAGTGCTGATCTTCTTAAAACCGCTGCTGATCGCACTGGGATCAACAGAAGAGATCCTTCCGTATGCCGTGGATTATACCTGGATCGTTGCACTGGGTATTCCGGCCTATATGCTTGGATTTGCAGGGTCTCACTTTATCCGTTCTGACGGAGCCCCTACCTTTTCCATGTGGGCGAACATTTCCGGAGCCATCCTGAATCTGATCCTGGACCCGATCTTTATCTTTGTATTTCACTGGGGAATGAAGGGTGCCGCAATTGCCACGGTGATCGGGCAGTTCTTATCGGCGGTTTTAGTCATCTTCTACTTCTCCCGTAAGTCAAATATGAAGATCAAAAAGAGTTATCTGATCCCGGATATCAAACTGACGCTCCGGACCATGGGACTTGGTGTTCCGGCCAGCATTCATAATGTTGCCATTGCTGTTACACAGATCGTGATCAACAATGTGATCCGTAAGTACGGCATTTCATCGATATATGGCGTAGAGATTCCGTTGGCTGTTGTTGGTATCACACAGAAGATCCTGCAGATCTATACCTCTATTTATATCGGTATCCATCAGGGATGTCTGCCAATCTATGGTTTTAATTATGGGTCAAAGAACTATGAGCGTGTCATGAAGGCCTACAATTTAGGCATTGCCGTTGTGATCATCATTGGTATCATCTTTACTGCCGCATTCGAGATCTTTCCGAAACAGATCCTTTCGCTTTTCGGAACAGGAAGTGAATTGTACTATGCTTATGCTGTCCGCTTTTTCCGTATCTATATGAGCATGACGATCTTTGTAGGCATTTTCCATTATACGGCAGGTTTCTTTACCGGCTGCGGAAAGACCATCAAGGGTCTGATCCCGCCTGTCACCAAACAGATCGTTACGATGATCCCGCTGGCACTGATCCTTTCCATCTTCCTGGGCCTGGACGGCATCACATGGACCGGCCCGATCTCCGATGTCATCGTCGGCATCATGGCGATCATCTTTGTGAAGGTGGAGTTTACGGATATGAAAAAGAAGATCCTAGAGCGGGATGCACAGCGTGCCGCACAATAAAAAAGAGGGGAGAGCAATCTCCCCTCTTTTATTGATCGTTCAACAATTATTTCTTATAGAATTCTTTGCTGACTTCTTCCATTACCTTATTCACAGTTGCTTTCTTCCATTGTACAAACTGATCTGTCGGGTCAGGAATGATGAAGAATACCTGGAATGCAAATCCGCCGCCCGGTGCGTATTTGTTTGCAACATCCCAAACGATCTCACGGATCTCATCCTCTGTGATTCCTGGTTTCTCAAATGTCTGGGAAGAGTTGATGCATCCGGTCAGGACTAAGCGGTTGCCGAATTTCTTCTTAATTGCAGCAAGGTCGTTGCAGTTCTGTGCCGGGTTCCAGCCTCTGACGCCGATGTTTTCTACCATGTCTTCCATAAAGATCTCGCACTTGCCGCAGTTATGCAGAGTGACCGGAAGATTTCTTTCATGCGCATACTTTGCCAGACGAAGATAGCGTGGTTCAAAGAACTGCCGCATCATATCCAGCGAAACAAACGGATTGTTCCATGCAGCGGTATCGTCGGTCAGGGATAAGATGTCAGGCTTGTAAAGATCGATGGTGTTCTTAACGACTTCTTCATAGAAGTCGCAGATATAATCTAAAAGCGCTTCGCACTCTTCCGGCTCTTCGTACAGCGCACAGAGGCCTTCTGTGAATCCCATGAAAGCCATCAGATGCTGGAAGAATCCGGTGCCGCCTGCACCGTAGGTTACCGCGCAGTTCTCACGGTCCGGTTTAAACCGCTCCAGGTCCTTCTTTGCCATTTGCTCCCAGTCGATGCCAGTAAGGTCCGGTGCTTTGATAACATCGTGCCATTTGGTAATGTCGTCCAGGATGAAATCCCAGGTTTTCGGTATCATGCCGCCGGCTGCCTCGGCGCTGGTAATATATTCCACACCAAAGATGTCTTTGTGGTCTCCGTTCGGATCCATTGCCCTCATCAAGAAGGACGGAGAAGCCATTGCAGTCGGTCCCTTTACACCCGGCTCCATCCGCATGAACGGAATCCATTCAGGCTGCTCACCGGCAAGGCACATCAAATAATTCTGTTTTTCTGTTAATCCCATATAATATCCCTCCTAAAAATGTATTACCTATTTTTTGTAAAACTCGTGGCTGACTTCGTCCATAATGTCATTCACTGTATTACTCTTCCAGATCATGTACTGATCGTTTGGATCAGGCATAATAAAGTGTACCTGGAATGCAAATCCGCCGCCCGGCGCATAGTTGTTTGCAACATCCCAGACGATCTCACGGATCTCTTCTTCTGTGATGCCAGGTTTTTCAAAGGTCTGCGAAGAGTTGATGCATCCGGTCAGGACTAAGCGGTTGCCGAATTTCTTTTTGATCGCTGCCAGATCATTGCAGTTCTGTGCAGGGTTCCATCCGCAGATTCCGACGACATTGACCATATCATCCATGAAGATCTCGCATTTACCGCAGTTGTGAAGAGTAACAGGAATGTTCCGCTCATGTGCGTAATCAGCAAGTCTCTTATAACGCGGCACGAAGAAATGCTGCATCATATCCAGGGAAACAAACGGGTTGTTCCATGCAGCCGTATCGTCTGTCAGAGTAAAGATATCCGGGTTGTAAAGGTCGATCGTTTTCTCGATGACTTCGCAATAGAAATCGCAGATGTAATCAAAAAGTTCGTCGCATTCATCCGGCTCTTCGAATAATGCACAAAGTCCCTCGGTGAAGCCCATGAAAGCCATTAAATGCTGGAAAAATCCGGTACCGCCTGCGGCGTAGGAAGCAGCCTGGTTCACGCGGTCAAGATGTGCACGCTCCAGATCTTTTTTTGCCATCTGTTCCCAGTCAAATCCGCTGATATCCGGGGCTTTGATGACATCGCGCCATTTGGTGATGTCATCCAGGATGAAATCCCAGGTTTTAGGAAGCATACCGCCGGCTGCCTCTGCGCTGGTGATATATTCCACACCAAAGATATCTCTGTGATCTCCAGTTGGATCATAGTGCTTTCTTAACCATGATACGGATGCGTTGCCTGTCGGGCCCGGTCTTTTTGGATCCATCGACATATGCGGGATCCATTCTGGCTGCTCACCTGCGAGACACATCAAATAGTTTTGTTTTTCTGTCAATTGTGCCATAACATAAACTCCCTTCTCCTAATATATAGTAGATAATCTTTAAAACGATGTTAGCACACCGAAAAACCAAAGTAAATTTCATAAAAAGAATCAGGTGATTACAACAGGAGAGAATGCCTTTGATAATCTCTTAACAGTCCTTGACAGCGCCTTTGGTTCCGTGAGATAAAAACAGCAAAGCGTTTTACAGCAAAAGTTTTGACAGGAAAGGATCTATATGGATATTACAGCCATCCTGTCTCTCATTGGCGGCATTGCGCTGTTTTTGTTCGGAATGTCCGTCATGGGAGATTCTTTGAAAAAAGTTGCCGGAAACAAGATGGAGGTCATCCTCTATAAACTCTCCGGCAACACGGTAAAAGGCGTTGCTCTTGGAACGGGAGTTACGGCCGTTGTTCAGTCTTCCTCTGCCGTTTCCGTCATGGTTGTTGGCTTCGTCAACGCAGGCATGATGAAAGTCAGGCAGGGAATCAGCGTTGTTCTCGGTGCGATCTTAGGTACCAGCGTAACGGGCTGGATCCTCTGTTTAAACAGTCTAAACGGCGGCAAGTCCAGTGCGTTATCTCTTTTGAGCACAGAAGTGCTTACCGGAGTCGTGGCGCTGATCGGTATTATTCTTTGGATGTTCGTTAAAAAAACCACTTATAAAAACGTCGGCGGTATCCTGCTGGGCTTTGCGGTCCTGATGTTTGGCATGAGCATGATGTCCGGGGCGATCGAACCGCTGCGGGAAGATCCAACCTTTATCCGTATGCTGACCAGCTTTACAAACCCGGCCATGGGTGTTCTTGTCGGTCTTATCGTGACGGCGGTCATCCAAAGTGCAAGTGCGGCAGTTGGTATCCTGCAGGCATTAGCTGTCACAGGTGCGGTGGAGTTTGATATGGCTTTCCCTATCATCATGGGTATTGGAATCGGTGCAGCTGTTCCGGTCATGCTGAGCGCACTGGGGACCAGCGCAAACGGAAAGCGGACCGCATTTGTATATCTGGTCATCGATGTGTTAGGAGCGATCCTTTGCGGCGTGATCTTTTACGTTCTGAATGCGATCTTCCACTTTGAACTGATGACCACGTCCATGACGATGGTTTCGATCGCACTTACCAATACACTTTACCGTCTGGCGGTCGTCCTCCTTTTAGCGCCTGCTGTCGGATTGCTGGAAAAACTGGTCTGTGCCATGTTCCCGGAAGGGAAGGATGCAGCAGAAGAGCAGGCGGATATGGACCGGCTCGAACCGCGGTTTCTGGCACACCCGGCGCTTTCGATTGAGCAAAGCAAACTGGTGATCAATTCCATGGCGGATAAGGCGCTGGAAAGCATTAACTGTGCGATCCGGGCTCGCAGGGATTTCAGTAAAGACAAGGTTAAGCGGGTGGATGATCTGGAAGAAGTGCTGGACCGCTATGAGGATAAGCTGGGGGCCTATCTGTCTAAGATCACAACTGCCAACCTGACGGAAGAACAGTCGCTGGAAGTTGGAAAGTATCTGACGGTGCTTTCTGATTTTGAACGGATATCGGATCATGCGAAAAACATCGGAGAAGCAGCGACCGAACTGAATGAGAAAAAACTGAAGTTTTCTGAGACAGCAGAAAGAGAACTGGAAGTTCTGGAAAGTGCAGTACAGGAGATTGCAACTCTTACGATAGAATCTTTTCTGAATAATGATTTTGGAGAGGCCAAGAAAGTGGATCCTTTGGAGGAAGTCATCGATGATCTCTGTGATATCTTGAAATCCAGACACATTGACCGTGTCAGCCGTCAGGAGTGCACGTTGGAAAACGGTTTTGTGTTCAATGATCTTCTTACAGATTATGAGCGGATCGCGGACCATTGCAGCAATGTTGCGCTCGATCTGGTAGAAGAGGGGGAAGAACTTTTCCACGAACACGAATATCATCGGAACGTGGATTATCGACAGGATCCTGTCTATCTGGAATACTTCGATGCTTATAAAGAAAAATATGAGATGAAGCTGTAAGGCACCTTTTGTATTGAAAAAGAACCGGAGTTGTCTGCATTTCTGCGACAACTCCGGTTTTATTTGTGCTAAAATATTTATTTAAAGTTTGTATTTTTTAAAACATCAAATGAAAGAAGAAGGAAAATGAATAACAGCTCTCGTTTCACAAAAGCAACCTGGCAGATCATGGAACAGCTTCTGGAGGTGGACAGCCTTGATGAAGCGCTCTCGGGGTGTATAGAGATCATTATTAAGATCCTGCACAGCGAAGCAGGTGTTTTATGGTTCTTGGATCAAAAGACGGGAAGATTATTTCCGGCTTTCTTTACCGGCCCGAAAGATATCACCGGCGTCAGCATAGCCTGTGACGAAGGGGTGGAAGGGTTTGTGTTTTCCAATAACCAGTCTGTCAGGATCGAGGATGCGGAAAATGATCCACGGTTTGAAGGAACCGTATTTGACGGACCGGACTTTATCACAAAAACCATGCTCTGCGTACCGCTCAATAACCTTCACAATACCGTGGGCTGTGTACAGATCATAAACAAACTTGATGGCAGCCTGTATGACGAAGAAGAGCTGCAGCTTTGTGAAAGAATGGCAGCACTTGCCGCCATGACCATAGAGGAAAAAGGACTCTATGTCGATACTGGAGAAGAGAAAAAAGTACTGATCTCGTTGAAGAATGTCATTAAAGAATTCCCTTCCGGAGAAGGCATTTCCCGCGTTTTAAAGGGCATCGATCTGGATATTTATGAAAATGAATTTGTCGTTGTTCTGGGAGAGTCCGGCTGCGGTAAATCCACCATGATGAATATCATCGGCGGAATGGATTACCTGACGGAAGGAACGCTGCTGATAGAAGGCAAAGACTATTCTCATCCGACGGATGATGAGCAGACGATGTTCCGCAGACAGTATGTGGGATTTATCTTCCAGGCCTATAATCTGATGCCTAATCTGAGCGCATTGGAAAATGTGGAATTCATTGCAGAACTTGTGGAAGACCCAATGTCATCGCTGGAAGCTTTGGAAAAAGTCGGGCTTGCTGCCAAAGCGGGTAATTTCCCGGCACAGATGTCCGGCGGACAACAGCAGAGAGTGGCAATTGCCAGAGCGCTGGTAAAAAGACCACGGGTCATCCTGGCAGATGAACCGACGGCAGCATTGGATTTTGTAACAGGACAGGAAGTCCTGAAAGTGATAGAAGATATCGTTAGGAACCAGGGTACAACGGTTGTCATGGTCACGCATAATGTGGAAATCGCAAAAATGGCAAACAGAGTCGTAAAACTGCGTTCAGGTAAAATTGCAAGCATCAAATGGAATCTGCATCCGGTCTCAGCTGAAGAGCTTTCCTGGTAAGACATGAAGAAGACGCAATTAAAAGACACAATTCGAAATATCCGGAAAGAAGCTATTTCCTATCTTTCCATTGTCATCATAGCGCTGCTGGCTGTGACGTCCTTTTTGGGCATTCATTTTGCTTCCGCTGCGCTCAGAAGGGCCGGCGATTCTTTCTACCGGCAGAAACATTTCCGCGACATAGAGATCACTTCCACTATGCTTTTGAGTCCGGAGGATATGAAAGCATTCGAAAACACGGAAGGGGTAGAGCAGGTAGAAGGTGTTTATTTTGTTTCGGGCAACATTGAGCAGACGGAAAGCAAGACTGGAATCAGTGTTGTTTCTCTGACGGAAAATATCAATACGGTAGAGTTGTGTGAAGGCAGACTGCCGCAGAATAACACCGAATGTGTTTTAGAAAAAGAACTGATGCAGTCTCTTGGCCTCTCTGTGGGAGATCGGATCAAAGTGACAGATTCCGCCGGGCAGGTCCTTTCCTATTTGCTTGGAAGCGATTTTCAGATTACAGGAAGTGTGATCCATGCTGATCATTTTGTTAAGAAAACCTATGTCCCGGGCGACAGATATGTGTTAGTCAATAAAGATGCTTTTGACCAGGAAAAACTGGATGGCTGTTTTATGAAAGCAGTGATCAAAGCCGAGGGAGCAGATGCCTTCTCTGTGTTCAGCAAAAAATATGATCAGATCATCGCTGCATTAAAGGAAAGGCTTGCGCCGTTAAATGAAAAATTGGCGAAAGAACGTGAGGAAAGCGTTCGCAGCAGCATGCAGGCAAAGATCGATGAAGGAGAGCAAAAGCTGAAAGACGGCCGGGATAAACTGGACGAGAGCAAAGAGCTGCTGGAAACAACCGAGCAAAAAATAAAAGACGGTGAAAATGAACTGGTTTCCCTGAAAGCGCAGTTGGACGAAGGCTGGGGACTTCTGCAGATGGCTGAGGGTGAAGCGGCCAAATATGTCGGGCAGCTGCAGGAAGCAAAAGGAAAAATAGATGCTGCCAAAGCCCAGCTGGATGAAGGCAAGGCAAAGCTTGACGAAAGCAAAAAACTTCTGGACGAAGGAAAAGCCAAGTTGGATGAGGCTAATGAGCAGCTTACAACTACTTATAATGAAGCAGAGGCAAAAAAAGAAACAATCCGTAATATCCTGATCGACGCGGTTACGGTAGTTGTTGGAAAAGAAAAGGCGGATAAGATCAACTGGGCACCAACAGCCTATGTCAGTGATGCGAACGACCCAAATCTTACGATCGGTACGTTTTCGGTGTTGACAGATTTCACGATCGATCTGACGGTCCCGTTCAGAGAGCGGGTTGAGACGGCTGTCCGGAAGGCACTGCAGTTTATTGAGGAAGAAGATCGATATGAAGAAGTGATCAACGAGATAGAGAGCAGAGAAGGATTTATCCGGATCGATGAGGCTTATGATCAGATCATAGACAAACTGCAGCAATGGAACGATGCACACGCGCAGTATATCACCGGCAGGAACACATATCTGGAGAAACTGGGTGAATACGAGGCAGGGTATGCGAAGTACCAGGATGCGCTTGCACAGTATAACGATGGTGTTGCACAGTATGATGCCGGCTGGGCAAAATATTATGAGGGCCGAGCACTGCTGGATCAGAAAACACAGGAGTATTATACAGGACTTGCTGCTTATAATGACGGCATTGTAAAACTGGAAGAAGCAAAGAAAGAGCTGGAAGAGGGCAAGATCAAATACGCCGAGGGCGAAGAGGAATATAAGAATGGCGAAGCAGAACTAAATGACGCCAAAAAACTGCTGGCTGAGTTGAAAGCATGCCATTTCGTCATGTTGGATAAAAATGGTAACAGCAGCCTTATCCATGTTGATGAGTCTGCGGCTAATATAGGAAAAGTCGGGATCACATTTGCCTTTATCTTTATCCTGGTTGGAGCGTTGGTGATCTATGTTACCTTGGGACGTATTATCGGAGAACAGAGAACACTTGTCGGTGCACAGAAGGCACTGGGCTTTTTCAGCCGGGAAGTTCTGATGAAATATCTTTTATTTGGAACGACCGCTACTGTAATTGGTATGCTGGCAGGAACGGCAATCGGATATACCCTGATCCAACATATCATTCTTCGTGTTTATAAGAATTTTTATGTTGTGGATTCCATTCCGCACACTTTCCGGCCGGTACTCTTTGCAGTTGTGATTGGCTGCGGCATACTACTTTCTGCGGCAGCGGTTATTTGGGCATGTCATCATCTCCTCAGAGAGACCGCGCGCGAGCTGATGCAGTACGAATTGCCAAAAGGAAAGAAAAAAGCCTCTGAAAAATCCCACGGAAAAAAATCGAGCCTTTATTCCCGTCTGATCTTCCGGAATATCGCTACAGATTGGCGGCGGGTGCTGATCACGACGATCAGTATTGCGGGCTGCTGCATTCTGCTGGTCATCGGTTTCCATATGCGTTTCAGTATCAATAAAACGCTGGATATCCAGTTTGAAGAAAAAATGATATTTGAACAGGAGATCCATTTTGATTCGCATGTGTCGGCAGATGCAGAAAAAGAGATCAAGGCGGCCCTGACGAAGCAGGGCATATCAGCGGCTGCACTTTCAACCGGAAATTACGGATATGGTGCTGATGGAGAGATGCTCCTGACAAAAATATACTGCGGGGAACCAGAATCGATCCGTGCAGGCTACCGGCTGGAACCGGCAAATCCAAAGGAGACGCTTTCTTTCGGAGACCATGGCGTTCTGGTTTCTGAAAAAATAGCGAAGATGCACGGATTTCAGCTGGGTCAGATGATTACTCTGTATGATGCTGATCTGACCCCTCACCAGGTAGAAATCACAGGTATATATGATAACTATCTTGGAAACTATTTCTTTATGTCGAGAGAAGCTTTCCGGAATGTTTTCGAAAGAGAAGAGGTCAATAACATCCTGTGGATATCATCCAACCTGGATAAAGGGGCACTCGGGAAAATACTGGATGGGATCAAAGGCTACAGCGGTATATCTGTGAAAGCAGATGTAAAAAGAACATTTACATCCATGACAAAAGTTCTTACGATCATTACCTTAGTGCTGATCGTTGCGGCGGGGATGATGGCATACTTTGTCCTTCTGAACCTGGTGAATATGTACCTGAACCGGAAAAAGAGGGAACTGGTGGTTATGCGTATTAACGGTTTTACCACAAAAGAAGTGCTTCGTTATGTTTCTATGGAAAGTGTTGTGACGACGATCGCCGGGATCATTCTCGGGCTGGGGATCGGAACGGTTCTGGGGAATCTTATCATGAGTATTCTGGAACAGGGCGCCCTCATGTTCTTCCATGGGATCAGCCTGAAATCCTGGCTGTATTCCGCAGTGATCACAGCGGTATTCTCCCTTGTGATCAACATGATTGCACTGCGTAAGGTAAAGCACTTGAAATTGAATGATATGTAGGAAATTAAGCCTCAGGCGGATCTTCTTTATGATCTTCAGAACCGACAGGCGTGTCGATGTTATCTTTCGGGGTAATATCTGACACGTCTTTTTTCTCTTCCGCGGTGATTTCGGAAGAGTCTTTTTTCTTCTTGAACATATTCCGGATCATATCGGAATATCGCAGAGTTGTTGGCGCTTCCTCCCGTTCGACCATGACTGACAGGCCTTTTTTCTCCAGTCGGTTATTGACCAGTTCTTCTGCGATATGAGCGATTACAGCCATGACCGGCACACCAAAGATCATTCCGCCAATTCCCCAAAGCCAGCTGCCAACGGTGATTGCAAAAAGAACCCAGATCGGACTTAAACCAGTCGAATTGCCAATGATCTTCGGACCGATCAGGTTTCCGTCAATCTGCTGCAGAACGATGATGAAGATCGTAAAGATCAGGGCTTGTTTCCAGCCTGTCATCAGCATGATCAGAATACTCGGGATCGCACCGATAAAAGGTCCGAAATACGGAATGATATTTGTAACGCCGACTATGACAGATATCAGAAGCGGATACGGAAGCCTTAATATCAGCATGCCGATACCGCATATAATACCAATGATCAGGGAATCAAAGATCTTGCCCGTGAAGAAATTACTGAAGATATTGGAGCATTCCCGGGAAACACGGGAGACTGTGGCAGCTTTGTTTTGTTTAAATACTGCGTAGTATAGTTTCCGGATGTTTTTTTCCAGATTGATCTTATCCGATAAAATATAGATAGAAACAAAAATGGAAAGAATGGCATTAATAATGCCCGAGATCACCCCTACTCCGGTTGATACAAGCCCGCTCAAAAAGTTCTCTGCCCATTCCTGCAGCCGTGTAAGAAGCTTTGGAACAAGTGTATTGAGTTGTTCTGTCAGAAAGGCCAGATTCAGGTTTTTGAAATGGTCTTGTAAATTCGCGATCCATTCCTGTACAGTTTTGGAGAAAGCCCCGATGGTGTCGATCAGTGACCGGATGCTGCTTACAAACTGCGGCGCAATAATATAGATCAAGGCAGCAATAATACCGAATACGATAATATAAGCAAGCAGAAGAGAAAGCGTCTTACGCAGCTTTCTCCTTTTTGTCATATGGAGCCATTTCCCAAAGAAGGTAAAGTCAAAAAACTTGAACATCGGGTTGATCAGATAAGCAATGATCGCACCGACAACAAACGGTGTCAGCACGCCGAGGATCACCTTGACAGCATTCCAGATAATGGAAAACTGGAAAATGACTTTTACCAGGAGCGCACAGATCAGAAAGCCTACCACTGCATAGACCGTGATCGTAAAATATTTGGAATTGCGATGAAACTTGTTTTTTTCCATATTACATAAAATA
The DNA here is from genome assembly GCA_017536965.1 of Lachnospiraceae bacterium. Taxonomy (GTDB): domain Bacteria; phylum Bacillota; class Clostridia; order Lachnospirales; family Lachnospiraceae; genus RGIG5612. Next base: position 22,930 of record JAFWCK010000156.1, read on the forward strand.
CAGAAGCCGGCTGTTATTGTTGTTAGAACGGGGAAGCCGGCTGCTTTTTGTTATTATACACGGAAATGTTAGAGAATAAAAGACGGACATGATGAAATATCGTTCATCATGTCCGTTCGCATCACCAGGCATTACTGCTGCCGGTTATAGATTGCAGAGACGGATTTGCGCCCGCCGCCGATCACGACCACGGCTGAAACGGCACACAGAAGCAGAGCAGACATCAGAACAAGCCGCTCCGGCATGAACAGGGTCAATAATCCTGCGATCAGCTCGCCGCCCAGTGCGCCAATGGTATTGATCATCCCGAAGACACCATTGAACCGGCCCTTTTTCTCGTCCGGCACATAGCTTTGGGTGGCAGAGATGCGGATGGTATAGCTTGTTACGCCGCCGAGTCCGTTCAGAAAGCATAAGATCATCATAAACGGGATCGGAAGGAACAGGTAAAAGGCCTCAAACAGAGAGATCAGGATATACACCGCCAGTGCGATACCATACCTAAGGTGTGCCGGAATCTTCAGTTTATAATGCAGACCGCCGCCTATAGCGCGGGCAACAAGTGCGGATCCCCAGACAAGCATGTATATATATTCGCCGTTTGCAAAGGTGCTTTTAAAATAGGGCAGTGTGATCACGCTGGAAACACCCATGGCAAATGATGAAAAGCCAAAGTAAACAGCAATTGCCAGCAGACCTTTTTCGGAGTAAAGATATTGGAACCCTTCCTTTGTATCCTTAAACATCTGCCGGATGTGGCCAAGATCCTTGGAAGCGGTCAGTTTCTGACTCTCAATATATTGCTCATCCTTACGGATCTGCGTCTCCATAATGGCCGCCACGGCAAAACAGATGCTGTTGACAAACAAAAGCGGAGCCATGCCGATCCGGTTGTACAGGAACGTGGAGATCGGGATCATAACGGCCGAAAAAGTTTCCAGTACGCTGGCGATGGAGTAGGCCTTCTGGTAATTTCCTTCCGAGATCAGCAGCGGATAAAAGCTCTCATAAGCTACCATGTAGATGCTCTCGATCGATCCGAGTATAAAACAGTAGATCAGAAAGAGCGGGAAGGAAAACCAGCCGATAAAGAGGACCACGGCCATCAGTAGATACAGTCCCGCGGAGATAAAATCCAGCGTATAAATAGTCTTCTTCCTGGAGAAGCGGTCTAAAATAGCGCCGGAAAAGACCGGCATAATGATCTGCGGAAGCGTATACATGGAAATGTAAAGCGCAAAAAGCAGTGTGGACCCGGAAATATCCAGGACCATTAAACTCAGGGCAAAGCCGGACATCGCATTTCCAAGCATGGAAACGACGCTTCCCAGGGTCAATATTGTGAAATCCCGTGTCCATAACGGGTTTGCAGATTGATTTGTTTTTTTCTGTCTCATTAATTCTCCTCGCAAAAATACACCTGTCTGCATACGCAAACAGGTGTATCCGGAAGATTCTTTATCTTAAAATTCCGTGATTCATCTGACTTTTGGCATATGCAAACAAAACCACTTATTCATTTTCCTATTATTGATGATCACGATCTGTACCTCATTTTCCTATATTTACCTTAAAGTGCCTTTCTTTTTCCTGTTGTTTTGCAGGAACAAAGCCCGCAAAACGAAGGAATCATAGCATAGTTTTTCCTGTTTGTCTATCTATCCCATTTATGGTTTTTTATTTGCATGTTTGGCATTTGATCAGTTTTTAATTTAACAGGGGTGATGCTTACTGCAAATATGTTTCAATTATAAGATTTAAATAATGTTCTCTTAAAGGGCGAGTACTGCTTTCCATCGTAATCAACAGATTATTGCCCGGAAATATTCCATTTGCCGCATAGAGTTCTAACTTTTTCAGACACTGGTTAGCGTAATCGGAATTGTCGATCATCCCAAAGTGCTCATGAAAAAACATCTGCCGTGTTCGCTTATTCAATACGGTAAAGTCCGGACGGATAGTGATCACACGGTTTTCATATTTCAGATTCAGAGGCAATTCGTATAGATAAGGGATATCTTTCCGGTAATATTTATCAGCAATGATCTTTTCGGATTTTGAACGGACTCGCTCATCTTTTTCTGAATAGAATTCCGGAGAGTTTTTTGAGAAAAAACCTGGTTCGTATTTTTGACTCATCCAACGCGCGGCATAGTCTTCATCGCTGACTACCAAAGGTGTCACAAGTGCTTTGCGTGCGTCATGAAGGGATTCATAAACCATCTGTAAGGGATGATCATCATACGCTTCAGCTTTTTCTGTGGCTTTACGCAAAAGGGATCGGGCAACGGCCAAAAGCTGCTTTTCATATTCCTGCTGAGCCAGCTGTCGGACAGTTTCCAAATCCTTTTTTCCCAGATACTGCTGTTTGGGGACCCCTTCCTGTGCTTCACGTCTGCACAGATAATACTTGTTATATCCATGTGCAGAACTCACTCGAAGAGTGCCGTTGATCTGGCTGTTTAACCGTAGCTCGAGCTGAGAGATCAAAGCTTCCAATTCGTGTTTTTTCTTTTTGAAATATAATGTGTCATCCATGATAAGTCTCCTTTCATATGATTAAATTGAAATGGGGAATAATAGCTTTTCAATGCGGTAGAGAAGGATTAGGGGATCAATAATTGAGCCTGATAGGGGGGCAGAGCGTTTTGAGCCCGAAAATACAGATGAGGATAGAGCCTGAAAAGCAAAATTGTATTTTGGGCCCGAAAGATTTGACAAAAAGTCGGGCCTGAAAATGAACGTTGAACATTGGGCCCGAAACAGGTAGAGAATAGTCGGGCCTGGAAACGAATAGTAATCCATAGGCCCGAAAATACAGATAAAAAGTCGGGCCCAAATGCAGATATTTTTCTACAGGACCAATTGATTTGCGAAAAGTCGGGCCGTAGATGTCATAGTCGTTTTTTAGGATCTAACTTGCGACAAGGGAATTGGCCCGAATGCGATAAGTTATAGAAAAATGTAGCATAGTAGGATCATCCTGCGCAAGCAATGAGGGAAAAGTTCAGGAAGTATTAATAATTGTCACACAATAGTAATAAAAACCCCCGAATCCAATCTGGGTTCGGGGGTTTAATATTTCATGTGAACTGTGTTTCACAGAGAAGATGTATTTATCTCCAATTAACTTATTTTTTATAAAACTCGTGGCTGACTTCTTCCATAACTTCGTTGACAAAGTACTCTCTGCGAACCATCTCCGGGTTGTTCTCACGATCCGGGATGATGAAGGTGACCATAAACTGGAATCCGCCGCCTGGTGCGTATTTGTTAGCAACATCCCAGACGATCTCGCGGATATGATCATCCGTCATTTCGCCGATGAAGGTCTGTGAAGAGTTGATGCAGCCGCAAAGGGTAAGCTTGTTGCCATATTTTGCTTTGATTGCTGCTAGGTCGTTGCAGTTCTGAGCTGGGTTCCACTCGTTAATGCCGACAACATTCACCATGTCATCAATGAAGCTCTCGCATTTTCCACAGTTATGATAAGTGATAACAAGGTCGCGGTCATGAGCGAACTGTGCAAGACGTTTATACTGCGGAACCAGGAACTCCCGGAACATATCCAGAGAGACGAACGGGTTGCCCCATGCAGCGGTATCATCAACGATGCCTAGGACATCCGGTTTATAGTAGTCGATGGATTTTTCGCATACTTCACAATAGAAGTCGCCAAGGTACTCAAACAGTGCCTGGCACTCTTCCGGCTCCTCGAATAAAGCACAGAGACCTTCGGTAAATCCCATGAAGGACATTAGATGCTGGAAAAAGCCAACACCGCCAGCGCCATAGGAAATTGCCTGGTTAACGCGGTCTGGTTTAAACCGCTCCAGATCCTTCTTTGCCATCTGTTCCCAGTCGATGCCGCTCAGATCCGGAGCTTTGATAACATCGTGCCATTTTGTAATGTCATCCAAAATGAAATCCCAGGTTTTTGGCAGATAAGCACCTGCTGCTTCCGGGCTGGTAACATATTCCACGCCCCAGATATCTATATGATCACTGTTTGGCATCATATGTTTCATTAAGAAAGACGGGGATGCCATTCCGGTAGGGCTGATCCTCTTAGGGCCGCCCATTCCCATATGCGGGATCCACTCCGGCTGCTGTCCGCGAAGACACATCAAATAGTTTTCTCTTTCTGTCAACTGTGCCATAACATATACTCCCTTCTATCACCTAATTTTAGTAGATTTCTTGCGGATTCCATGTTATCACAAGGCGTTTTTATTGTAAACATTTTTCGCTTGTTTGTTGTTTTTCTTGGATTTTTCCTGCGAATGCTTCTTTTCTCAACAGCACTCCTGCGTTATAATCAAACCATCTAATAAAAATGAATAGATAGTTGTTGCAAAACATAAGAAGCGGGGGAATGTTTTATGAAAATAGCACTTGTAGGTAAAAATGAAAAACTGCAGGGCGTTCTTGCTGCTGAATGCGTAAAAAGAGGCATGACAGTGACGCAGGGACTGCCGTCCGCAGAAGACCTTAAGACGGTGGATGCCGTCGTGGATGCAGGAGAGGGGCTTTCTGCTGAAGTGATCAAAGAAAACCCGGGGATCCGTTTCCTTGTAGTTGGGGGAGAAGCAGCGGGGGAAAATGTTACGGTATTTAATCCTCCGGAGCAGTTTCTTCCAAATGGTGAAAAATGCGGTGCGTATGTGCCATCGACCGGATTTGAAGTCGTAAACTCCGTGGGAGAAAAAGCGATCTCCTACGCGGATGCAGCAATCGCACTGGCAGACGAATTAGAGAAAAAGCATTTTGCCGGAAAAAGCTTTACGGCGGTCTCAGATACCAGTTTATTGCAGACGCAAAAAGCATATAACATGGTTGACATTTCCTTCGGATCCGGCACGATGTTCAAAACAAAAGGCGCATATTTCGGAATCTTTACCGATTTCTCCGGTCCGAAACGCTCCAGTCTGGCTTATCAGGCAGGCAAAGTGATGATCGTAAGCCGGCGTTCCATGCCGGGCGATGCGCCAATGATCAGCAATGAACTCTTACATCTGTATCCGACTTATAAAGGCGAGCGAATCGGCTTTTCTATTAAGTTTGGCTTGACAGAGCTTACTCTCATGACTGCATACGGAAAGATCACAATCTGCTATGCCGATGACAAGCTGATGTATATCAAAGGTGAAAACGGTCTCGGCCTGCAGTTTGAAAAGGCAATGCGGCCAAAAGATATTGCAAAAAAACGCGGGGACAAAGCCTGGGAGGCAATTTACCGGTTCCGCTGCTCACTGCTCATCAATCCGCTGGCAGGCGATATGCAGGTCAGGGCACCATGGAACGGAAAAATGGGATCCACCATGCTCATGGGAAGCATCGCTCCGGACGAGAGCGGCACTTTCCTGCTTTCCGTTGAAGAATCTGTTGCGGCAGCCAAGATCCGCGATGCTTATCCAACCTATGATGAAGCACTTGCGGCAACCACGGCAAGCTTTGAAGATTTCTTATCCAAGATCCCGCACTTTACAGAGGAACTTGAGCCAGTCCGGATTGAAGCAGCATGGCATGAATGGTCCTCGATGGTCTCGCCATCCGGCCTGATCAAACGGGCAGCGCTGTTTATGACACAGGGTATGCCGGCTTCTTCCTGGCAGATGGTTCAGAATGCAGCGGGCTTACATCATGACTTTGCTCTTGCAACCGATCTTCTGGTCAATATGATCGACAACATTGGTGAGAGAGGACAATTCCCGGACTTCATTTTTGATAGTCTGAACCAGTGTCAGGGTATCCACCCGCCAACACAGGGATGGGCGCTCAACTGGCTTATGCGTCTGCATGACTTTGGAAAAGAAATGCCAAGGGAAACACTTACCTACTTATATGAAGGCTATGGAAAGATGGCAGACTGGTTTATGAATACCAGGGACGATGATCATGACGGCCTGCCGCAATTCGACTGCGGTGATGAGAGCGGCTATGACGATATTTCCACTTTTGTTCACCATGCGGCAGTAGAAGGACCGGATATTGCGGCCTATATGGGAATCCTGTTTGCAAAACTGGGTGACATAGCAGAAATCCTTGAAAGGAAGGAAGAGGCTGACAGCTGGCACCAGCGTGCAGATGAGATCATTAAGAAAATGATCGACACCTTCTGGAATGGCAAAAAGTTTATTGCCCTTGCAAACCACACGCACGAAGTGATCGATTCCAATGCCATCACAGATTATCTGCCGTTCGTTCTGGGAGACCTTCTTCCACAGGAAATCATCGATAAGATGACCGAAGACCTCCTTGTAGAAGGAGATTTCCTTTCACCGGTAGGACTTACCACAGAAAAGATCTCATCGGATCAATTCCGCCGTGCCGGATTCTCCAGAGGCTACGCGCTCCCGCCAAGCAACCTTATGGTCCTGACTGGCATGTACATGGCTGGCAAGAAAGAGGAAGCAAAGATGATCGCAAAACGTTTCTGCGAATCAATGATCACAAGCGGCATTTCGCAGCTGATGGATCCAATTGAACAATACCGGATCACCTTTAGCTGCACATGGCCTGCCTGCGGGTTCCTTGCTCTGGCAGACATGGCATACAATATGTAAGGAGGTGCGGAAAAATGACCAGTATGTATGATAAATTCGAAAACAATACGTATGAAATAAAGGCAACGGCTTTTACAGCCCGAGGCGCTTCATTTGGATTCATAACCCGCCCGCTGATGCATGCGCCAATTGTGAATCAGGGAAAATGGGGTACGATCACTCTTCATCTGACATCCGGCAAAGGAGCTGCTATGGCAGGAGATTCCTATATGCAGCTGGTTCCGGTTCACCACGGAGAAGAGATCGCATATGCCATTGAGACGACACCGACAGAACTCCTTCTGCACAGTGCTTATGGTGATATCAGATGCTGTTTCGCTGAACCGGCACTGATGATGGTACAGGGAGAAAATGGATTAGGGATTCGTTTTGAAACCATCCTTCCGATGCATGGAGTGATCCGGAAACGCGGGGAGAACGCATGGGAACGGTCTGCTTCGATCGTCAGCTGCTACACGTTCAATGCTGTAAAAGGAAAAATGGATATGGATCCAAAGTGGGAACTGGAGCGTTTGTCCACACCATATGTCCGTGGAGAAATATTCCCTGCAGAAGATGGCACTTTCCTGCTTTCCATTGAGGAAACAGAGGACTGCGGCTATGTCCGCGACAGCTATCCGACTTATGAAGAAGGACTTGCTAATGTAAAAGCAGACTGGGAGAGTTTCTATGCCAAACTCCCTGGGACTGAAGATAAGAATAAAGAAAAGGCAGCTTTTATGCTCTGGTCGATGATCGAGCGCCCGTCAGGACGGTTAAAGAGGAGTATCCTTCATTCCACTTTTCCGAAGGCAGCGCCGATATGGAAAGAGTGCCTGATGACGGCAGCGCTTTCCGGAAATCTTCCGATTGCCAAAGAACTTCTGCTTGGACAGCTTGATCAGCAGGCACCAAACGGACAGATCCCAAGCTTTATGGATCATTTAAATTACGATGCGCTGAATGCAGCACCTCCTCTGCAGGGCTGGGCGTTAAAGCAGCTGATGAAAACAAATGACCTCAAAGAGGCCTTTTCGAAAGAAGAACTTCAAACGCTTTATGAAAGCTATACAAAATGGGATGCATGGTTTGACGAGTACCGCGATGATGACAAAGACGGCATCGTTCAGACAGAAGGTATGATCGAGTGCGGATGCGAGGACAGCCCGGTATTTGCAAAATACTATATTGTGGAGCTTCCGGAGATCAATGCAGAACTAGCACTTCTGGAAGAGGCGATCGGAGACCTTGCGAAAATGCTGGATCTTTCAGAGGAAAAAGAGAAATGGTATGCGAAAAGCAAAGAGCGGATCGCAAAACTGCTTGAAAAATTCTGGAACGGCGACCGGTTTGTTGGATTTGACCATGAAACAAAGGCAGTGATCGATACGCAGTCTATCCAGTTTTATCGTCCATTGATCCTGGGGAACAGACTTCCACAGGAAGTGATCGATAAGATGGCAGAGGACCTTTCCTATGCAAACGGGTTCCTTACCCCTTGCGGTTTCCTGTCGCAGCATATGGGCAGCAAAGAGTACAGCCGTCTGAGCCTGGAGGGAGGCAGCATCAACGCATGGGATCAGATCATGATCACGATGGGCCTTGCAGAGGCAGGCAAAACAGAGCAGGCAAAAGAAGCCGCTGCTTTATACTGTGATGGATTAATCAACCCGGTCCCAACCAATTATAATTGCAGTGCGGGATTCGACAGTGCGGAAACCGCTGCGGCTTATATAGTTTTAAAAGAACTGGCGTAAAGAATGGAGGATAAAGAATGTTTTGTGAAAATTGCGGAAAACAGCTTTCGGACAATGCTAGATTCTGCCCGTTTTGCGGCGCATCGGTAAATGGTGATGTTCCGGCACCGGCAGTAAAGACACAGATGCAGGAATCAGCACCTGCAGCTCCGATGGCACCAGTGGCTCCAAATGCAAGCGCTCTGATCTATCGGACCAAATGCCCGTCCTGCGGGAACGTACAGGACTCCAGGTTTGTTGATACCTGTAAAAAATGTGGAACACAGCACCAAGTGGATACGGTGAACAACGGATTCCTGCAGATCTACCGAATGGGACATTTTTCCGGATCGATTGCAGGAGCAGCTATCTATTTGGATGGAGAAGGCATGGGACATGTTGCTAATGCGTCCAGCGTTTTGATCGAGTTGCCGCCAAAGACCTATAACCTGCATATGGCAATTTCGACACTGCGGAACTGTCTGGACATTCCGGTAACGATCGAACCAGGCAAAACGGTGTGTGTCAAATCACAGATTAAGATGGGCATGATCAAAAACACGATCATCCTGCATCTGGTAGACCCTTCTGAGATGCCGCCACTTGCTTAGAAAACAGCAAAAACACAAAAAACAGCGAAAAGCCTTATGGCTGTAAGGAAAATGCCCGGTTTCACCCGGGCATTTTTTTACTCGTTCGGATGAAATAATTCGACAAATAAGAATTAGTTTTGAGGAAATTACAAACTGATGAAAAAAATCAACAGAAGAAAGCGCTAAATTTTAATCCCGAAAAAATCTTTTGCCATTTTTGAAAATTTCTGTTACTATCATCTGTAGAAAAAAATCAACAGATGAAAAGGATGACAGGATGAATACAGATAACAAAAATAAATTACGGCTGATCTATATGGCCAAGATCCTCTTTGAGCGCACTGATGAAGATCATGTATTAAACAGCGTAGAGCTGATGAACATCCTTCTGGATGAATATGGGATCAGCACACACCGGCAGACACTCGCAGCAGATATCGATCTGCTGGTGGAATTTGGCATGGACATTGAAACGATTAAGTCAAATCCTAATAAATACCATCTGGTATCCAGGGAGTTTGATCCGACGGAGCTGAAACTGCTGATGGACGCGGTTGCTTCCAGCAAGTTTATCTCAGCAGGGAAAAGCAAAGCACTAATTGAAAAACTGGGGGCACTGGCCGGTAAGAATCAGGCGGCTAAGCTGAAACGGAATATCGAGGTAGAAGGCCGCATTCGGACAGATAACGAAAAGACCTTTTATATCATCGATGCCATTAATACAGCCATCAATGAAGGCAAAAAAATCTCGTTCTATTATTTAAGGTACGAAGGACAGAAGGAAAAGCATGTTTCCAATAATGGAGAAGCATATGTTTTCAGTCCGCACCGTCTGGTCTGGAACGGAGATTATTACTATATGATCGGCTGGTCAGACAAACACGGAGATGTCGCCGTTTTCCGCATCGACCGGATCCAGGCAAAGCCGGAGATCCTGGACGTGAAAGCGCATAAGATGCCAAAGGAATTCAAGCTGAACAATTTCCTGAATACGACATTCCATATGTTCCAAAGTGAGTCAGAGGAAGTGGAACTGGAATGTGATCTGGATACATTGGATTCCGTTACGGACCGGTTTGGAGACAAACTGGCGATCGATTTTGGCAGCAAGACATATCATACAAAGGTCACAGTAGCTGTGAACCATATCTTTTATGGATGGGTCTTTGGGTTTGGCGGAAAAGTGAAGATCGTTTCTCCGGAGAATGCCGTTAAAGGATATAAGGAAATGGTGGAAAACGCCTATAAAGAAACAAGTGCTCCGGCACCAAAGAAAAAGACCAATTCCTTCTTCTGGTGGCTGAACTGATCAACAGGGAAAAGGCTACTGCCTGAGAAGTTCCAGACAATGGGAAACTACATACCAGGCGGTTTCGTAGTGCATGAACTGCAAAAGATTCTGATCAAATTGAAACTGCATGGAGGCAGGGAATTCCTCATCGGACTGCCAGAACTGCAGGAGCATATCAATGTTTTGAAATACCGGAATGCGGTAGGAAACATCACCTTTCCCGGCTGGCATGCCGCCTAGTCTTTCACAGGCTGCTGCCAGTTTTTCCGGCTGCGGATCCCAATAATCTTCACTTTGGCTGAACATTCCCTTTCCTGCATAATAGCCTGTTGTCTGCACACGGGATAGATTCTGCATGACGGTATACTCGCCGCTGTGGCAGGCGTCTTCTTCGGAATAAAACAGGATATCAAAAATCGTCAGGACCTCGTTGAAACCAGCTTCGTGGACGCAGGTGTTCCCGTCCGACTGAAAGCCATCTTCAGACCATTCTGTTACACCATTGGTCTTGTCGATCCGGTAGTGCCGGGTCATAAAATCAACGTATAGGTATCTGGCATCAGAAACCAGACCGAACTGACGAATGGCTTTCGGAATATCATACTCCGCGATCTGAGACTGCACACGGAGTTTTGTGATCTCATGGTTGGATGGACGCTGCAGGCGTTCTTTTGAATCGTTTGTCATGAGAATACTATACCTGTTCCTGGTCTTTTTTTTCAATAGATCATTAATATTCTGTAAAACAATGGAAGAAAGTGTGGTAAAATATAAAAAATCTCACTGCATCTGCTGCAGATGAGTTGTGGGGCTGTTTTTAAGACACGAAAAAAGTCAAATCATACAAGGGGGAAAGGTATATGAATTATCCTAATTTATTTAAACCAATCAAAATTGGCGGCGTGATGGTACGCAACAGGATCTTTGCAGCACCGATCGGACATCCGGATTCCATTCTTGGCAAGTGGACAGATGACGCAATTGCTTTTTATGAGCGCAAAGCAATGGGCGGCGTAGCTGTTGTCACTCATGGTGAATCCTCTGTCGACTGCAAATACGGAAAACGTTTTGGTATTAACCTAAGCCTGGATACCCAGCAGCCAAAACGTGGTCTGGCAAAGTTTGCAGATGCGGTCCGTCGTCACGGCGCGCTTCCTTCCATGGAACTTCTGCATCCGGGTAATAAATCCATCCCGAATACCGAGACTGTTGGTGTCGGCATCACCTCACCAATTGTTTATGGACCTTCTGCAACCGTGATCAATGGAGTTCAGGTCCAGGAGATGCCGGAGGATGTTATCTGGGAGATCATCGATAAATATGCTATTTCTGCAAAGAACTGCCAGAACGCCGGCTTTGGCATGGTCATGGTTCATGCCGGACACGGCTGGCTTCCGAACCAGTTCATGTGCGGACGGACGAACTTAAGAGAAGATCAA
>JAFWCK010000157.1 GCA_017536965.1 Lachnospiraceae bacterium
GAGGAATCCGGTGGCGGCGCTGCAAACGGCGGTATGGATGTCATGGTTTTAGAGCTCCCTTATATTTTTGGCAGTATGCCGGAACGTATGCCTATCTGGAAAGACGTTTATATTGAGCGTTTCTTCCACTACCCTGCCATCTTTTTCCCAAAGGGCGGAACATCGATGATCGCCATTCAGCATGTCGGTGAAGCAGAAATCGGTGCACTGGAACATGGTGTTCACGCAGGTAAATATCCGGTTGCTACAGATAATCACACGTTCCGCTGGATGATCCAGGAATTTGAAAAAGGTCTTGGCATCCACAAGCCTATCATTCAGCCAAGCGGCAAGATCTGTGCCATGGGTGCTAACTCCATTGCGAAAGCAGAAGCCAAGCACGGAAATGAAGCAGGCCTCGATTTAGGAAGGCTTATGACCGATATTATGAGTTATGAAATCTATATTCCGGAAGAGGTGATCGCAGAGAATTCCAAATTATTAGGCTATGGTTCTGATGGATTGGAAGAAGCAATCGCGAAAACGATGAAAAGATGCTATCCGAATGGATTTGGGAAAGGAAAATAATCCAGACTGCCCATGGACACATTTAACAAGAAAAAAGCGATTGCTTATATATTCTCCGGGACCGGAAATACTTTTGCCGCAGGAGAAATGCTGAAACAGTCTTTATCAGCATACAGCATTGATCTGGATCTTTATAAGATCACTAATGACAGGAAAAATATCCCCGATCCGAATGATTATGATCTGGCTTTTTTTGCCTATCCGATCCATGCTTTCAACTCTCCGCAATTTTTCCTGCGTTTTGTAAAACAGATTCCTGCGCTGCAGCCAGAGAATGCTCATATGCCGGCTTATATTTTCAAGACCTCCGGAGAGCCGTTCCGTCCGAATAATGCGTCCAGTTTCTCACTCTGCCGCATCCTGCGCAAAAAGGGGTTTGACGCTGCCAGTGATATGCATATGCTCATGCCTTACAACATCATGTTCCGTTATCCAAAGGCCATGGCAAAGCAGATGTACATCCATACACATCACATGGCAGATGTTCTTGCGAAAGAGGTTTCGGAGGGCGACAAAGAAAAGCTGTCATTTAATCCGATCACGGTCCTTTGGGCTTATCTTTTGCGTCTCCAGTGGTTTGGCGCATGGGTCAACGGACCTCTGATCAAAGCAAAGCCTGCTCTCTGTACTTCCTGTGGGAAATGTGCCAAGATCTGCCCTGCTGGTAATATTCAGATGATACAGAAAAACGTGAACGGTGAAGTGAAACTTCTTCCGAAGTTCCATGCAAAATGTACCATGTGTATGAACTGCACAATGAATTGCCCGACCGGCGCCATCAATCCAGGATTTCTGACCCCATGGAAAGTGAATGGCGCCTGGGATTTTGAAAAACTCATGGCAGATGATTCTATTCCGGACAATTGGACAGACAATGAAAACGCAAGATATTTCAAATTATTCCGTAATTATTACCGAAACAATTAATCTCCCAGCTGGCTGCTGACCTGATACAGCAGAAAATCGTTATCATAGGAATGAAGGTCTCCGATCACGACATACACATCGGAGATCTTATATTTTTGGATCATCTCTTTGACCGTATATCCAACCGTATCATAATCATAATAACGCGGATCGTAATAATGTACCTGGCCGTAATTTGCTGTGACCATTGGTACAAACGCCAAGCCATAGGAATCACAGATCACAAGTGCATTCCTGTCAATGTGGTTGTCACAGACGGCGTAGGTCCACGGACCTGCAGGACCGCCCAGATAAACGGTATAACGGTCGTTTGCCATCGCGTTGTAATCCAGGAAATCAATCAGATGATACGAGTCAATGCCATCGATCCTTCTCCACTCCAGATTGAATTTCGGACTTAAAAGATCCAGGCGATCCGGATTATCCAGCATGTACTGAGTCGGATAATCACGGTAAAGTGTCCCCAGGAACGGTTCTTCTACATCAATATTGAAATCATTCCAGTCTGCCGGTTCCTGCCCTGCCAGTTTGACCATTTCTTTATAGACCAGATAAGTGCCCGGAACAGACCAATGCATATCGGTCCTGAAATAAACATATTCTCCCCGTTCCATGGCGGCTCCCAGGATCTCTGCAGTAGACACCGTCTGCACATTTGCTGCTCCGAGCGCATTGATCATAGGCTCTGGCTCCGATACAAATCCTTGTTTCTTCTCAGCTGAATTATAAGTGTTGCCGACATAAGCCTGCGGGACCATCGTATACACTAATTCTCCATCTTCTGGAAGGCATGCTGCGATCCGGTTCAAAACGCTGGTTACAGCCAGGACGTTTGTCTTGTCATACTCGTAATAATAGATGCAGTCGTCATCCACAAATAGTTTGACATACAAAGTATCCGGATAGTCATCGGCGCTTGCAGGTGGTTTTTCCCGTTTTGAACCGCTCTTATTTTGGGTCTCTTCTTCCAATCGTTTTGCCATATCATCCAGATTCACTTCGCTGAGGTCATCAGAAGAAAGGGCTGTGTCTTTTTTATCCATAACAGCCAGGGAATCTTTATAGGATGCTGCACTGACCATATTTCGCAGATTATTACAGAAGGAGATTGCTCTCTTTCTGGATGGTGAATGATCGCTCAAAAAGCTCTCCGTATCTGTGCTGAATTGTCCGCTCCAGATGTTAGAAAGGGTGAATCTCGGCGAGTCA
>JAFWCK010000158.1 GCA_017536965.1 Lachnospiraceae bacterium
ACATTCTCGGATGTGGTATCGATCACCACTTATGTGGAAAAGTTTGACGGGATCCGCCTGACTTTTGGGTATGAGATGCAAAAAGAGGACGGAACTGTCGTCTGCGTGGCGACATCCTCCCACTGCTTTGTCAATCTGGAAGGGAAACCAATCCGCGCGGATAAAGAATGCCCGGAATTTTGCGAAGAGTTGATGAAGTATCAAAGAGAAGAGCCTGAAAGATAACAGGGCCCTTCTTTGATACGATAAATTAGTGACCTGATTTGAGGGAACTCCTCATTGGGTCACTTTTTTTATCAAATGAATTGACCTAAATCAAGCCCCCCGCCAAATGGGTCAAAAAAAGCTGCCGCTATCAAGCGGCAGCCTTTTAGGAATAAAGTATAACAATAGATTATCTGTAATATCCGTACTTTTCTACGGCATCGCGCCATGCATGCATGTTCTCCGGAGAAACCTGATCAAGAGCGATGGAGTTGCACATAAAGTATCCGCCGCCTGGTGCCATGTATTCCAATGTCTCGCGGACTTCGCGCTCCACACGTTCCGGCGTGCCGTTCATCAGCGTGTGGGTGTTCATGCCGCCGCCGATGGCCGCGTATGGACCGACGATCCGTTTTGCTTCTTTCAGATCTACTTCCTCGAAGACGTACAGAACTTTGCCTTTTGGAACGTCTGTAATGCAGTCGAGTCTTGTATTGTAGCGGCCCTCGCAGAAGACAATTGGTGTCAGGTCTGCTGCGATAGCTGCCTCGATCGTTCTCTTCAGGCATGGCCAGTAATGCTTCTCATAATTCTCCACGGACATGAAATTATCAACGCCGCAGTGTAATGGCATGAACAGATCCTGGCAGTTGGACATTTTAGCAGTTTGAATCCCTGCCGGGATGATGATGTCGCCGACCTTCTGGATTGCTTCGTCTACCATGTCCGGATCTGTGACCAGATCCATGCAGAGTTCCATCAGTCCGCGGATGCAGTCTGCAAAATAATCGAACGGGATCATCGTCGGAGCGCCTCCGTAAACAGGGTAACCGTTGTTGATCACGCTCATGGTCAGCTCGATGCCTCCCTGCATGAAGTCCATGACTTCCTGACCAGTCTTGATCAGAGCCTTCAGTGCTTCCTGCACTGGAGGAAGACCGAATGGCATATAGCTGAGGATTGCCTGGTTGCACATCGCGTACGGGCTCAGCATTTTCAATGCGCCAAGTGCTTCGTATTTTTCAGGGATTACACGAGTAAGCAGATAATAGGAAGGATCTTTGAAATAGTCTTCCCAGTCATCTTCGGTCAGATAGCATTTGTCAACGTACTGATAAGGGGTATCATCCGGCAGATTCCAGTATTCGCCCGGCCATCTTGCCTGTTTGTGGCCGATAGTCTCCATCGGTTTGATCGGGAACGGAACCGGATTCCAGACCCAGTCCGGATTGTAATCTGCGCAGAATTTTCTAAGCGGCTCGATCAACGTGCGGGCATCCGTCATGGAGTCCTTGATCGAAACGCCGTAGTGCATTGCATAAAAATTATTCATGGATGGCATAAACGGAACACGGTCCGGCTCGTTCAGAGACAGAGCTGTCTGGTTCCGGATGCTTCTGACTGCGATTGGCGGGAGTCCGCCTTCCGGCATTGCGCCAGCTGGTGCTGCGTTGTTTGTCATTTGTTCGCTCATCGTGATACTCCTTTCTCCTATCCGTCACAGAGGATGTCAGACGATCCTGCAGGGATTCCTTCGCAAGGATCTTGCTGCTTTTTCTTATTTTTAATCAAATTATAAAAAGAAGAGAGGGCCGGGCCTATGGGCGGAGTGTGAAATTCGAAAAATAATTTGCACATACGTATTGTGCAAAAAGCACAATACAATTATAATAATGACATGAAGTTCAGTATGTGGATCGTCAATGACTGGCTGGAGGCATTTGAGCCGAAACCGCGAATCACGAGAGGTGAAATGCGGATCAAAGGAGTCCGCTATTTTGCTGAAGGGATAGAGCTGGAGGAAGACCTGCTCTATGTTGGTCACGCGGATGATTTTATCCAGAGCGGAGAACGAGGCGTGATCTGCGCGAACGGAGAAGATCTGATCCTTCTGAATACGGAGGATGAATTCCGGGTCTTTAATGAGATCCAGCGAATGCTGGAGTTTTACAATGAATGGGAAAATGGCATTATCCGTGCGATCGAAGAGAGTCTTTCTATTGATGAGATCCTTCAGATGAGCCTGCCGGTCTTTCGTACGACGATCCTGGTCACAGATGCCAGTCACAGTCTGCTGGGTCTGCGAAATTTTCCGCAGAAACCGGATTATTATGCGATGGAGAATGGCCATCTTTCCTCACAGGATGTGCTGATGCTCAATGATATCCTGCAGCAGTATTCCGACCGCCACGCCCCATATATTGTAGATGGCGGTCACGAGACCAAAGACATCATCCGGAATTTCTATGCAAGAAATGGAGACCTGATCGGATGGTTTGTTTCCATGGAAGGGGCTGACCATCAGGCAAACTCGCGGATGCATCTGACAGAAGCATTCTGTCATCTATTGGACTTCTGGTTCAAGATCAATGAAGAGGCACTTTTGTTTTCACCCCAATCGGCCCTCTTTATTAATATTTTAGACGGCAAGGAAACGGATCCTGCCTTAATCCGGTTTAAGCAGGAAGGCATTGGCTGGCCGGGCGAACCTTCCATGCAGCTGTTCTGCATCAGGGATATCGCATCAAACCGTTTTGATCTCCCATATCTGCAGAAAGCCTTGTCGTCTTCCTTCTCGGCCGTATATTGTTTTAAATATCTGTCCGATGTCATGATCATCGTCAATTATGAGAAGATCACGGAAAAAGAGTTCCTGCGCACACTGACGGATATTCTGAAGCGCAGGAAGCTTTCCTGCGGCTGCAGTTATGTGTTCCGGGATTTGTTCCAGCTGCCGGCTTATTATCAGCAGGCGCTGCTGGCTGTGCAGTATGGTGAACAAAAGCCAGGGACGATCAACAGCTGCGAAGATTACGCACTGGAATATCTGCGGCATCAGATCAATGAAAAAATACCGCTTTTCGTTTCTGCTCCGGGACTGGAAAAACTGAAACAGCAGGATGCATCCGCCGGCACAGAGTACTACCGGACGCTGGCGGTCTACCTGCGGGAAGAGCGGGATCAGACAAAGACTGCGGATGTCCTCTGCGTGCATCGGAACACATTGATCTATCGAATCAAGAAGATCGAACAGATCCTGGAGACGGATCTGGAGGATGAACGCCAGCGCTTTTTGCTGCTGCTTTCCTTCTATCTGGAGGATCCGGAATTCTTCCGGGTGTAAAAAGCAAATTTACAAAAAAAATAATTAGGCGTAAAATAAATTCAAAGAGCGGTTCCGGCAGGGGGGCCGGAACCGCAGTGAGTTTTTTAGGAGAAGGAGATAAAGGTATGGGACTCGATTCGAAATTCGACGTCTCCGAATTGACCATCAAAGATGAAGTCAAGACAATGTTCGGAGGGGTCACAAAACTCTTTTCAACACCAATCACACCAAAAGAGAACACGCTGCGTCTTTACCAGGGAAAGACCCCGATGTGGGCACCTTTCTCCTTTGGTGACACGAACTCTTTCATGATTTCCTGCGATCCGGAAAATATGGCCAGAGGCCCAAAAAACAAAGGCGGCATCGACGGATACGGCATCGAATGGGTCTTTGTAGAGCAGGCCGGCGGCGCCATCGTCAAACCGGGCAATCCAAAGATCAAAGATATCAATCATTGGGAAGATTATGTAACCATTCCGGATCCGGACACATGGGATTGGGAAGGCTGCTATAACGAAACTGCGCCGACACTTCGTGAGGACCGCGCGGTTTATGTTGCATGCCCAGGCTGTCTGTTTGAACGTCTGATTGCCGGGCTGGACTGCGCAGAGGCTTTGGTCGCGCTGGTAGATGAAGATCAGAAAGAAGGCGTGCATCGTTTCTTCCGCGCGGTTACAGAGGTCCATAAAAAGACGTATAAGAATCTGAAAAAATGGTTCAATCCGGATATCGTCAACTTTAATGATGACTGGGGAACCCAGCGTGCGCCGTTCTTTTCAAATGACACATACAAAGAAATGATCTTCCCATATGTCAAAGAGATCATGGACTGCGCGCACTCTTATGGTTTTTATACCGATCTGCACAGCTGTGGTTTTGTTGAGCCGTTTGTTCCGTTCATGATCGAGGAAGGTTTAAACAGCTGGGGCGGCCAGCGTCTGAACGATAAAGCAAAATTAAAACAAATGTATGGCCATCAAATGTACTTTACAGCAAACCTGAGTTGTGAGCCGGATACATCGGAAGAAGAGATCGATAAGATCGTGGATGAATTCATCCACGGCATCGGCGAAGACAACCGGGTTCTTGTAGAGGCTATGGGACCACCAAGTCTGAAGGAAAAACTATATATTGCTTCCCGGAAGAATTTCGACCGTTTGGTCGCAGAAGGGAAAGCAATCCTGTAAAAACATTTTTGCCGGGAACGGCAGGTTTCATCTTTTAAGGATAATAGGATAGATATTAGGATAAATATATGTAGGAGGTGGCGCAATGAAATATGAAAGGCCGCCATATGGCGATCCGAGTATTGAAACGTTTCGTCGCATATCGGCGTTCAGTCCGAATGGCTTTGTTGTTCCGGTGGTGAAAGATCGTCCGATTCCGATCCGCGAGAACTTTAAGCTTGCAGCAGAATGCAAGAAACCGGCATGGGTACCAAACTCGATGACCGACTATAATTTTACAATGCTTGCCGTTGTCTCTGGTATGCCGGATGTGGAATTTGGAAGAAACGAACGGTATAGTTTTACCGACTGGTTTGGATGTGAATGGCTGTATGTGCCGGAAGCAGGCGGACCGATGCTGAAACCGAACACCCAGTTTCTGGATGACATCACCCAGTGGGAGAGCAAAGTCAAATTCCCGAACCTGGATGAATATGATTTTGAAGGACACTGCAAGGAATGGTGGGCAAAGTGCGACCCGGAAAAGGTCACGCAGATAGATGTCCTGCAGGGCTGTACAGAGCGTCTGGTCGCACTGCGCGGCGGCTACACCGATGCCATGGTCGATATGGCACTGGAGCCGGAAGCTGTAAGGGATTTCCTGGATGCCTTTGCAGATTGGGAGATCAAACTGGTTGATAAACTTACACAGTATCTGCCGGTCGATTACATCACTTACCATGATGACTGGGGAACAGAAAGAGATACGTTCTTCTCATCGGCGATGATGGAGTCAATGGTCTTTGAGCCGACCAAGCGGATCTTTGATCATATGCATTCTAAAGGAATCACCGTTCAGCTGCACAGCTGCGGAAAGATCGAGCGGTTCCTGCCATATATGGTTGAAGCCGGCGTCAATACTCTGCAGATCCAGGCACGCGCTAACGACTTCAAGGCGTACAAAGAGAAATACGGCGATAAGCTGGCACTGGAAGTTATGACGATGCCGCAGCCGGGCTGGACAAAAGATCAAGTCATAGAAAACATCCGGAATATCGTTGACACATATGGAGAAGGCGGCGGCCTGGTGTCCAGTTTCATGAACCAGGATCCGGAGCTTCTCTGGGACGGCACGATGGAACTCTACTATTACAGCCGCGAGAAATACGAGGCAGAGTAATTAAAAAAGCAGCAACGCAAGTTTTATAGAGAATCAAACATTGATCAGACAGGGAGGCGGAGATCCGCCTCCCTATTTTGCAGAGAAAGCATTTTAAACAAAAAAGTGAGAAGTGTATAGGTGCTTCAAAAACGAAAACTAAAAAAAACGAGTTGTGTATATGTGAGTTCCTTTAAAAAGAGTAAGAGTATGATTGCACCAAAAAGGCCATGTCAAAAAAGCCTTTAAAATCAACCTTTTTGGTATCGTCATTTCTCCCGTTAAGCATCATTAGAAAATAGACCTATACATAATCGGCTTTTTTGAACAACTCACAAGATTCTATCTATACACATCTTCTTTTTTTGAGCTTCTC
>JAFWCK010000159.1 GCA_017536965.1 Lachnospiraceae bacterium
AAAGATAATGTTTGTATGCCACGGCAGCATCTGACTAAATGGTCAAAAACCCAGTATTTATGCGGGGTTCAGGCCACCGGGGCAAGACTTTTATCAACGTTTTATCAACATTAGGAAAAGAGCTTTTCGATGCGACAAACAACAGAATATATCTTAGCGAAGCTTGGCGCTTACCGATGAATTCAGTGCGAATGAGAGGTAAGTGCCTTTTCTGGCTTAAAACAGACCCCGTGCATCAGGCGTCCCTCCCTTACTGTGCAGTTTTGTCAAAAATTATAAAAAGTGACAAAACTGCACTTGATACCGGCAACGTCATGCTGTATAGTATAGATGCAGTTACGTCATTTTTTTAGAAAAGTGACAAAACTGCAATATACTGAAGGAGGTGGCAGGGATGAACGAACAAAATCGAATCACAATCTTCTTGAAAGAAAACCCGTCGTTTACCACAAAGGATTTTGTTGGGATGGTAAAAGAATCCCAGGCAGCTTATTCGGACCGGAAGGCATACCGCATGCTGCAGGATCTTCAGGACGACGGTAGGATCATGAAGGTTGGACGCGGACATTATTCAAAAACTTCCTTGAAATCGCCTTATCGTTTCAAGGCATCTTCCCTGATGGATGAGTTGGTCAATTTGATTGATAAAGAGTATCCGCTGATCACATATCAGACATGGGAGCTTTATCAGTGGAATGAGTTCGTGAACCACCAGTTGGCACATAACGCTTACTTTATTGAAGTGGAAAGTGGGCTGGAGACAACAGTCTTTGACATGCTGCTGGAAAAGTATCCCCGGGTGCTGTTGGATCCTGATATGGAGGAGTATTACCGATATCGCGCGGACGATATGATTATCGTCCAGAAATTGATATCCGGAGCTCCGGCACCACAACCTGGAAGCAAACAGGCTTCACTTGAAAAGCTGCTGGTGGACATATTCAGCCGGAAGCTGACAGGTCAGCTGATCGAGCGGGCTGAGTATCGACAGATATACGAAGATGCATTTGGCAAATATGCGATCAATGAATTGGCATTTTTTCGCTATGCAGGAAGGCGTCATCTTAAATCTGACATCCGAAAATTTATTGAGGATGAGACAAATATAGAGCTGAGATCGGAGGAATGGACATGATTGATAAGAAAATCTATGATCTTGACTATATTCGTGAATTGCAGGCGAGGTACAAGACAGATCCGGGCCTGTTGGAGAGGGTACTTTATACATTTGGACTTCTTGAGGCGCTCGTTAAGGTAGGGATGAAGTTTACCTTTAAGGGCGGCACAAGCCTGATGCTCCTGTTGGATCATCCAATCAGGCTATCTACGGATATTGACATCATTGTGGATCCGGGGACTGATGTGGAGAGCTACATTGAGCAGGCGGGAACCATCTTTCCCTTCCTGCGAAAGGAAGAGGATATCCGTAAGGGACGGAACAATATAGAAAAACGCCACTTCAAATTTATCTACTATTCCCCCGTCCGACAGAGAGAGTTTTACATATTGCTGGATATTGTTTTTATGGAATCTCCGTATGACCAAGTTGTGACAAAGCCCATTCGTAATGATCTGCTTGTCACAGCTCCGGAAGATCTTGTGGTAACCATGCCAACGATGGAATGCATTCTGGGAGATAAGCTGACTGCTTTCGCCCCACATACCACAGGCGTCCTGCTGGGGGCGGGAAAAGAACTGGAGATTGCCAAGCAAATGTTTGATGTAGCCACCTTGGCAGAGCGGATGCAGGATCAGAAGCAGTTTCGTGCGACCTACGACAGAGCTGTTATAGAAGAACTGGCTTTCCGGGGATTGGAATTGGAAAAAGAGATAGTTCTGAGAGACACCATCCGGGCCTGCATCAGCATTATAAGCCGTGGCGAATATGATAAAGAGGACTATGTGGAATACCTGAAGGGTATTCGCTCCCTGACGGATCATATTCTTGGGAAGAAATTTACACCGGAAATAGCTGCTGAAAAAGCATGTTCAGTGATGTGTCTTGCCGCCAGTGCTTTGACACAGACGGATTATCCGAAGATTGCTGATGCAGCAGGATATGCGAAAGAACGTCTTGCTGGCGATCAATATAAGCGCCTCGCTTATATCCGGAAGAGAAATCTTGAAGCATATGGTTATCTTGTGGAAGCTACAAGGATGCTAGAAGGTGTTTAATGTTTATTACATTACATAGCCCGATTAGTATGTTCCTTTTATTGGAATAAACTGATCGGGCTTTTTTTATTTCATGCAAAGGAGGACGTCAGATGAATTATGAGCAGTTTCTGGAACAGATGAAAGAGGATCTGCAGGCCCGGTTTGCCGAAGACCTGCCGCCGGAGCTTGCCGATGTGAGGATCGGGATCCGGGATGTGGAGAAGCTCCAGGGAGAATCCTACCGTGGGATTTCTTTCCGCAGCGGGGACTCCCCGGTCGAGGCAAATCTCAATATGACCGGTGCCTTTCAGGCCTATGAAGCGGGCCGTCCCTATGAGGACATTTTGGAGGAGGTGGAAGCACAGCTTATGAAGGTAGTGGATCATACACCCCAGTTTAATATTGGGGAGCTGACAGACTATGAAGCCATGAAACCGAAGCTGATGATGGAGGTCATTCCTCAGAAGGGAAATGAGGACAGGCTGGAGAATATCCCCCATCAGAAGGTTGAGGATATGGCTCTGATCTATCGAGTTGATATGGGTGACAGCTCCGGCGGTAAGATGACTTCCGTGATTACTAATCAGCAGCTGAAAGCCTTCGGTATCACAGCAGAGCAGCTTCATCAGGACGCCCTTGAGAATGCACCGCTCACCCATCCGGCCTCCCTTCGCTCCATGCAGGAAGTGATGGCGGATATGATGGGAATGAAGCCGGAAGAGATTGCAACAGGGGAACCTATGATGCTGGTGGCTACAGTGGAAGGCTCCTTCATGGGAGCGTCTGTTATTCAGTATCCGGGTTTCATGGATCAGGCGGCTGAGAAGATCGGCGGTGATTTCTTCGTCCTTCCTTCATCCATTCATGAGGTACTCCTGATTCCGGATGACGGAACTCAGGATTATCACGACCTGGCGGAGATGGTACAGACCATCAATGAGACGCAGGTAGCACCGGCAGAGCGGCTTTCGGATAATGTCTATCATTACGACAAAGCTGACCGGGTATTCGAGCTGGCCGATAAGACAGCATCGAGGAAGCTGGCACAGGAAATGGAAAAGAAGGCAGCTGCAAGAGGCGGAGCAGAAAAGAAACCTTCTGTCCTTGAGCAGCTCGGAGAAAAAAAGAAAGAGGCGATGGATCATGCACCGAAAGCAAAAGCATCGGGAAGGACTGCACCGGAAGCAGCCTTATAATTTCACAGGAGCATACCGGAACAAGGGAGCGTTAGAAGCTTATTACAAAAAGCGGATATCGCTCCCTTTTCTTATGCACCGGAGAGGACGGATCACATGAAGAATGGAGAAACAACCTTCCGAAGACAAGAAACGGAGGGGACGGCATGAGTTTTACTGATGGAAGTATGTGTGCCATAGAAGCGCTGATGCGGGAGACACCGGGACACAACCACTATGATGACGGCTGTGACGGCCGGTATCCGGAATGCAGGAACTGCCGATATCACACGCCATATTCCCTTCGCGGCGACTGTGTGTTTGATGAGTGCCCATACCTGGTTCCGGCAGCATCTTCCGGCGGGAGGAAAGGCGGTGGTGACCGTGGCTGTATTCCGCGTTGAGAAGAATGCCAACTACACGACCATGTGCAATTACCATCTGCGGGACCGGAACCTGAGCCTGAAAGCAAAAGGACTCTTATCCCTGTTTCTGAGTCTGCCGGATGAATGGCATTACAGCACCCGGGGTGTTGCCGCCATCTGTAAGGAAGGCGTGGACAGTGTGAATTCCACGCTCCGGGAACTGGAGGAATACGGATACCTGACCCGAAGCCAGAAGCGGTTGGAAAACGGCCGCATGGGTGAGATCGAATATGTGATCTACGAAATGCCGGATGGGGCTGTGCCGGATGCAGACTTTCCGGGTACAGGATCACCGTATACGGAAAATCCGGATACGGCAGAATCGTGTACGGAAAACCCAAGAGAAATAAATAAAGATAGAACAAGTAAAGAAAGATCAAGTACTGAAATAATCAATAAAAGAGAGAGTAAGAGACCGGTCCGCCATCGCTATGGCCAGTACCAGAACGTGCTTCTCTCGGATGAGGAGATGGAAAAAATGAAGAGCGAATTCCCGAATGATTACCAGAGCCGTATTGAGCGTCTGTCGGAGTACATGGCTTCGACCGGCAAGATATATAAGAACCACCTGGCCACGATCCGCAGCTGGGCAAGGCGCGACGGCCAGAAGCCGCAGGAAAAGAAAGCCTATGACCACGGAAACTACCAGTTTTCTGCCGGAGAGAGCTTATGAAAGATCTGCTGGAAGGGTTTTTAAGTAAGCTGGGAACAGAATCCATGCCGAAGGAAGGCGAGTACCTGGGGGAGGACGGTCTGCTCTACTGCGGGAACTGTCATACACCGGTGCAGTGCCGGAAGGAATTCCTTGGGAAGATGCGGACACTTCCCTGCACCTGCAAATGCAGGCAGGAGGAGATGCGCCGGCAGAAGGAAGAGGATGAAGCCAGAGAACGGATGAATACAATCCGGCGTCTGAAATCCACCGGCATTCAGGAACGCCATCTTTTGGACTGGCGGTTCGATGTGGCAGAGGAGACGGACACGATCCGTTGGGCAAAAAACTATGTGGAGAACTGGAGAAAGGTCAGGGCCGAAAACCTTGGCCTTTTACTTTGGGGAGATGTCGGAACCGGCAAATCCTTTGCAGCTGCCTGCATCGCAAATGCATTGCTGGAGCAGGCCATACCGGTGCTGATGACCAATTTCTCCAAAATCCTGAATCAGATGGGAGCCATGTATTCCGAGGAACGCTATCAGTACATCGCTTCCTTCAATCACTATTCACTGCTGATCATTGATTACCTGGGGATTGAGCGGAGTACGGAAT
>JAFWCK010000026.1 GCA_017536965.1 Lachnospiraceae bacterium
CATTGTACAGCTCGATAATATCACCGGTCTTGATCCCGCGCTCCTTGGCATCCTTCGGATTGATGCGGGCTACCCAGTAAGCATAGCCGTCAATGATCATACGATGGCACGGGATCTCATCCAGCCAGCTTGCATGGGTATCGTAATGGGTATGGAAGCTGAATCTCGGGTGCGGAGAAATGATCTGGAGCGGGTACTTATTGTACAGCTCTGTCTCATGTCCTTCCCAGGACGGGATATAGTGCGGAACCGGCGGACGCTCGGTATCGTCGGGCGAAAGCTCCTTCAGGCTCCGGGAAGCAAATTCGATCTTGCCGGAGTAAGAGCCAAGCTCCTTGGAGTGTTCGGTGGGCTCCATGCTGTTCATGTTCTTGACGGCCTTGATCTTCGGGTTCAGGTAGTCCTGGGTATCGCAGTCGCGGCCTTCATAGTACCAGCGGAATGCCGGATGTTCTTCGTAATCTTCCGGAACCGGAACAATGTAATAGCCCTTCTTGTTGAACTCTTCCCAGCTCATGCGTTTGGAAAGTTCAGAAATGTTCCAGTATGCTTCTGCCCAGTCATCTTCAGTCTTTCCGCCATCGGTGTACTGCTCCCAGACACCAAGCTTCTTAGCGATCTCCTGGAAGATCTCGTAGTCACTCTTGGACTCGCCGAGCGGCTCAACGCACTTCATCTCACGTACGATAACTCTCCAGTTGTTACCGATCTCTGCATGGGTGGTATAGCCGCCGCCGACAGACCACTCACCAAGGTCATTACGCTCTAAGTTGGTGCAGGCCGGAAGGATCAGATCTGCGTACTTAGCTTCTCCGCCAAACCAGCAGTCCTGATTGATCACGGTATCAAGCTGATTTTCGCCAACGTGACGGTAAAGCTGTACATAACGGTTTGTTTCCGTCATGGTTCCCATGAAAGAACCGCCGTAACGCCATAACATCTTGACTTTACCTTCGATCGGGTATTCATGCTGTACGAACTGCTGCTCGATCGACTGACCGCAGAAACCATCGCCAATGAACTCGCCTTTTCCATTCATGATATCTTCCGGATAGTTGAGGCGGTACAGACGCTGTTTTACGTTTGATGCAGCATATTTGGTATTTGCTGCACTGGATTTGCCCATCTGGGAATCCGGCTCAGCGTAGCCTGGGAACCAGGTGTAGTCAGCCGGTGCGCCCATGGTTGTTCCCCAAATGGAAACACCCGGTTTACCAAAGCCCTGCATAGCTGCAAGAGCGATGATGAAACGAGCTTCCTCAGTACCATATGCGGTACGGCATGCAGAACCTTCACCACCGCGGACACCGCCTGCGATAGCGACACGTTTGGAAGCCCACTCTTTTGCCAGCGCACGGATACGACGTGCAGGGATGCCGGTTTTTTCTGCAGCCCACTCACAGGTCTTAGGTACGCCGTCTTCTTTTCCAAGGATATAATCTTTGAATTCGTCAAAACCGACAGTACGGTTTTCTACATAGAAATGATCATAAGTATCATCAATGATCCACTGATAAGCAATAGCTGCTGCCAGAGCTGTGTCTGTGCCCGGACGTGGTGCGAACCAGGTGCCGTCCATAACAGCGTTGGTGTAGTTGTAGAACGGGTCGATGAATACGCACTTCATGCCCATTTCCTTCATCCATACACGCCAGATATTAGATTCCTGTCCGGAATAGATACCATGTGTGGAGTCCGGGTCATTGGACCAGAACACGATCATATCTGTATTTTTGAATGCATCCGGCAGAAGGTCGAACTGCTCCGGCTGTCCAAGACGCCAGTAGAATCCCCACATATGCGGAGCACCCCACATCCAGCCTTCCCAGGAATCCGGGTTGTCCAGGATTGGTGTGTAGTTCAGCATAGAGAAGAAACGTCCAAACGGAGCCATCTTATATCCGACAATACCCCAGTTATGGTGGGAACCGGTAAGGGCTGTGATCGCATGTCCGTCGAAGACTCCGTTTTCATCACGCGGTGCAAGACGATTGATCTCTTTCGCGATGATGGTTGCAGCCTCGTCCCATGATATGCGCTCATAACCTGAAATACCGCGGTTCTGCGGATTGCGCTCTCCATCAGGATCCCAGTCAACTCTCTTCATTGGGTAAAGAATACGGTCCTCGCTGTACAGTCTGTTCTTCTCAGCCATAATGTTCTGCGCGACACGCATTGCCTTTGGAGGGGAATACTTTTTGCCATTTTTGTCTTCGACAGTCCATGGCTTCGGATAATCCTCCTCAGGTACCTGAAGCGGCCTGATCCTGGTGATCTTGCCGTCCTCGACATACACGGAGATAGGACCTCCGGTCGTCAGGTTGGTGAATACCTTTTCCATATAATCACACTCCTCATAATTTAGTTTGCTTTGTGTTACACTACATCTTCTGCAGGCCGCCGGTCCTGCACATTTTGCCTCTTTTAACAGAGTCTTTGGGCACAGTACCAGAGCCTACATAGTTAATATAAACTATGGTATTGTTCCAATGTCAAGCTTGTTTTTTATTTATAATATGTAACTTTTTCACAAAAAAAGAAGAACATGTCTGTGTTCTTCTTTTAAACTTTTATTTTCGGCAAAAGCCGTTGTTTTTATATGTTTTCCGGGGAGAACCACGTCAGGTTCAGCAGTTTTGCCACGCCTGCACAGGTAATGCCGTAAAACAGCAGTTCTTTATCACTGTTCAGATAATGGAGGATCGTTCCGTTACAGAGAGTACTTCCTGTCACGATAAAGTATTTTCCCCATACAAAACTGCTTTCCCGGTTCCGTTTTGCATTATTCACCACAACATGATGAAACCGGTCCTGTGTGATATGGTCCGGATCACGGTCCATGATCCAGATGATCAATCCTTCCTCCACAAAACGTTTGACAAGATACCCGTCGTAGCCTACCAGAACGATATTATCCGGTCCGTGATTTTCGATGACATAACGGTATATCTTTTCAGCATACCGGAAATGTGCCTCCTCCTCTTCCGGGAAGATTCCCGGTGCAAGGCCCAGACAGCTCATAGCCGCATTGAGGGCAGCGATGGTCACTGCACTGATCCCTTTTTCTGTAGGTGGAATAAGAAGCGCCTCTTCCAGAGTCCCGCTGAAGTCTTCCGGCGTTTCCGTATACGCCTCTCCCCTTACTCCCCGGAGTGTGGCTGTAACACAGTATTCCGGACGTGCAACCGTAGACGGCGGGTCATTTTCCGGGCGAAGCGTTTTCTCCGGCTCTTTCGACCCGGTTACAGAGACCGTCTCGCCTAGCAGCGCCTTCGCGCCTTCCAGGGCATAGAATCCGGAAAGAATCTGTTGATATAATTCCTCTATCGTCATGCTTTTCTCCTATTCATCGGCTGATCTCCGAGGTTGATGCTGTTTCCTTTCGTATCGATCTCCTGAAACTGCAGTTCATCAAAGCCTTCTGCTTCCACAGTCAGTGCAAAGAGCCCCCGCGGAAGATCACGGAACCAGAAATCCCCGAAAGCATCCGTTTCTGTATCCCACGTTTTAGTGCCGTTGGTCAGATGACACTTTGCGCCTTTAATGACTTCCTCTTCTTCCGGATCATAAATGGTCCCCGCGATAAAACGTCCCGGAATATTCCGATAATAGACCTTAGGCCCCAATCCCAGTTCCGGCATACGCACCGTTGCTCCGTCAATAAAGTCCTCAAAATCTTCCTCATCTCCAAAACGGATCGCGCCGGTATGGCACACATCCACGCAGCGAGGCACCCTGCCTTCAGCAAGCAGATGGGCACAGCCCGTACATTTTTGCGGAAGATTCAATTCCTCGTTCCAGTAAATATTGCCATACGGGCAGGCATCAACGATCTCTTTCTGCCCTACTGCTTTTTCCGGATCGATGATCACCAGACCGTCCTCGCGTTTATAAACGGCGCCGTTTTTGGCCGCCTTCAGGCAGCCAGGGTTTTTGCAGTGATTGCAAAGGACCGGAATATAATGGATCCGGACCATCGGTTTTGTGCCTTCCACATGCTCTTCAACCTTCAGCCAGAACTGACCGGTCATCGGCTGTTTGGCGGCGATCGGAAGCCACTCGTTCGTACAGTGCTCTTCTTTACATGCGAACTGGCAGTTATAGCAGCCGCTGCATTTTGCAACATCGATAAAAAACGCTTTACCCATGATAATTGTCTCCGTTTTCGTAATCTTTCATCCAGCCTTCCACACAGACGCCAAAGGCACTGTCCACATGGCGTTCAAATGCCCATGGGGCTTTTTCTTTCCACTCGGCCCAATCTTCTTCTGTCACTTTCTGGACATCGCACAGGAAGCTGCTGGTTGCCATCCCGGTAGAGTTTTTGCCCATCGGATTGATCGGCGTGATATTATTAATGGCACCGCCACGGTCTACTTCACCCGGAATGATCGGATCCAGCCTTGAACCATGATCTACATAACAGGAATGTTCGATAAGCCGCTCCGTAATATAGGCGCCGCAGAGAACGGTACCTCTTTCATTAAACACTTTCACAATGTCGCCATGTTTGATGCCTCGCTTATTTGCCTCTTCCGGGCTCAGCCAGCACGGCTCATACAAATAACCGTCTTCCCCTTTGATCTTCATAGTCTCGACTTCCCGGCTCCACGGAATATCATCACACTGTGCATGAATTCTCCATCTGCCGTGGTTGGACATACAAAGGAGCGGATATTTTTCCGCACGTGCAGAAGAGAGTCTCTCGTCATGTGCCTCTCCTTTTTCCACCCAATGCGGGACCGGTGGACGTTCCGTATCATCCGGCATGTATTTTTCAATATTGGACGAGGAATATTCCAGAAGACCTGTCGGGGTCTCCAGTGGATACTCTTCCGGATCGGAAGCAAAGTCTCCCAGTCCCGGTACCTCATCCTTTGCTGTTTCGCTGACCGGCACGACAAAGATCTTCTTCTCGTTCCATTCTTCAAAACTCATTTTTTCCTCGCATCCGGATGCTTTATAGAAAAACCGGACGCGTTCTTCTTCCGTCAGATCTCCGGTATATGCCTTTACATATTCCGGGCCGAACTGTTCGAGCACTTTCACGCAGACATCAAAATCTGAAACGGATTCTCCCCGTCTAGGGATACATGGTTCTTCTTTATAAACGGAAACATAGGTCCCGCTGGACATATCGTTTCCGATATCATGCATTTCATGTTTCGTACATACCGGAAGGAGAATGTCTGCAAAATAGCAGTCATTTTCCATCCACGGGTGCTGTACCACAAACGTTTCAATTTCCGGATCCCGGTAAGCCCTCTGAAACGCAAAACCGTCGTTCCAGCAGGTAACATTACACGGTGCCGTAGACCAGATCATATGGATCCGGCTCATACCAGGTCTTGGATATTCATTCTTCTGGAACTGGTCATAAACCGTCGGGACACGGTTATTGCCTGGCCGTGGGATCCCCGCAGTAGCAAAGCAGCTCATTCCCATCCATTCTGCATGCTTATCCAGTATCGCCGTCTGCACCATACACCGCGGAATATACTGTTTTGGTCCCGGCAGCACCTCAAAAAGATCCACGATCTCCGGTGCCCTCTTCTTTTGTGCATCATTCAACGGGAACCGGCTCATTCCAATATTGGAAGGGATATCTCCCGGGACGGTGCGGATCGCATCGCAGATATGCGGCACTTCCGGAACAAAAGCCGGTGTATAAGGCAGAGGATAATTCTTTGCCCACATATTCCATTCGATCAGCTTGCACTGGTGAACACCCGGTTTTCCTAATCCCTGCATACCCAGCAGCATGACCTCCAACCGCGCCTGCTCGGTCGCATAAGGTGCGCGTATGTAGCTGCCTCCATTTCCATGGCAGATTGAAACAACCTTTTCTGCCCAATAATCCGCGAGGGCCTTGATCGTCCATGGCTTTACGCCGCATTTCTCGCTGGCCCATTTTGGAGTTTTAGGAATGCCATCTTCCTTTCCCAGCACATAGTCTACAAATTTATCAAACCCGTAAGCATGGTTTGCAATATATTCTTTATCAAAAGTTCCGGACGTGATCCATTGATAGGCAATGGCAAGCTGCAGTGCCGGATCCGTACCCGGAAGGATAGGAATCCATTTGTCAGCATGGATTGCTGCTCCGTAATTTAAGTCCGGGCAGACATAAATGCTTTTGATCCCCAGTTCAGTGAACCAGTAGCAAAGAAGTGTCGGCATTTTCATACCGAAACCAAGCGGCGTCACCTCCGGATCGCATCCCCAGAAAAGGATCGCGTCGCTGTATTTCGCCATATCCGGGATCAGGTTTGCCTGCGGAGCCATCTCGCCCACCGGCTCGCAGCCCCAGACATGCTTAGCGCCCCAATACCAGCCTTCCCAGGAATCCATATTCCGCATCTGCTGCGTATAGCCGCCGGTCAAAGAGAACATCCGGTTTGGGCATCCATGAGAAGGGGCAACATTTTTGCCTTCCCCGTGCATATCTGACTCACAAAGGATGGCTTCCGGTGCATATGTCTTGTTGATACGCTTGATCTCATTCGCACAGATCTTTGCGGCTTCTTCCCAGGAGATCCTCTCGTATCCGCTGATCCCGCGCGTTTCCGGATGGCGTTCTCCTTCCGGATCCCAGTCAATGCGTTTCATCGGATACAGGATCCGGTTCGGTGAATAAACCCTTGTCTTATAACAAAGACCCATATGAGTAATGTTAACCCGCTTTGGCGGATCGAAGGTTTTTCCCCTCGCTTCCATGTGCCATGGATTGCAGTTGGCCTCCGTATATTCCGTGTCATACTCGTATGGATTGATCCTTACGATTTTTCCATCCTCGCACTCCACTTCACACAACGCACCGCTCTCCGGCCCCATAAGGCTGAAGCTGACCAGCCGTTTATATTTGTTTGTTTCCTTTTGTTCCACGATGATTCCCCTATCCGATTGATAATTCGTTTAATTGCCTGCTTCAAGGCTTTTTTTATCTGCCGTTTTCGGCTTTTTGATCAATGCCGCTGCAATGGCCCCGATCACACAGATGGCTGCTACGCCGCATAATACAACTATATAAGCACCGGTAGTCGACATGCCGCCTCCCTCCAGACTGCTCTGCACCGCTTGTACGAGTTTTGTTCCGAAAGATGCCACCAGCAGTACCAAAACCATGATCGGGAAGTTCTGCGCATAATACTTGGATCCGAAAAATTTATTGCAGAATGCCGACTGGCTGGTTGTGACGCCGCCAAAGGAAAGGCCCGTCGTGATATAGCCCAGGATCAGGAACAGAAGGCTTCCAGTCACCATGGCAAGAATGAGCAGGCCCATGGACACAATGAAAAGAATACATATGCCCAGAAGCGTAACTTTATATCCGGCCTTGTCAAACAACGCCCCAAACAGGATCCGCCCAATTCCATTAAAGATGGAAATCAGACCTACTATGATCGCAAGTACACTTGCGTTGTCATTCAGGTAAGGAACTGCTGCAACCGCGATCGGTGTTCCTAAGAACACAACAGCAAAGCCTGCAACAGTGGTGAGGGTCGCCCATGTAAACATCAGCCAGAAGTTCGCTTTTTTTACCATCTGACCCGGCGTGACATCTTCAAAAGGCTCGGTTGAATTTTTACCCTTTTTGCCAGACTTCGGAGACGGTGCCACAAATTCCGGGCCGGGTCTCCTTACAACCAGCGCACCGATAGCAAGAAATACAAAGCAGCCAATGCCGATACCGAGAAAACAGAAGTACCACGGAATGCCGCCTTTTCCATCCATCTGATCCACACATGCCGCATACGCAAAACCGATCAGAAAAGAACTGATGCCAAACCCCATCAGAAGGATGCCGGAGATGAGACCTTGTTTATCCGGGAACCAGGCGCCAACAGCACTTAAGATCACATTATAGGCAAGACCGGCGCCAAGCCCTCCGAGTGCTCCAAATCCAATAAAAACAAATAAAATGGATCCTGTCGCGTTTCCTAACAGTCCGGAGACTACAAACCCAGCCAGCATTAAAACAGCTCCCAGGAACAGGATCACTTTCAGACTAATGCCCCGTTTCTGCATTCTGCCGCTTACCATCCCGCCAATGCAGAAGAACGACATAACGATCGTCGATGTCCAGGTAAGAGCGCCAGGCGTCCAGATGTTTGTCAGCGGTTTGGAGAAAGTTGTCCATGCATAGACAAGACCGGCAAACAAAAGAACAAGGACCCCAAACACGGCATATATAGAACGCGGCAGCGTTTTTTTCATTATGTTCTCCCTTTATTCGTAAAAATGTTTTTAAGCGATTAATTATAGCATATTGACAGGTAAGTGTCACCCGACAACAGGCTTCTTTTTCCTTACAAAACAGGGAATCTTACGATTCCCTGTTCACTATTCCTTATTTCGACTGAACCAGCTCTTCTCAAGCATCTCTTTTCTTCAGATAATGGTTGATATACAACATCAGGAATACCGGAATGACTGCCGTAACAGCTCCCATGATAAAGGTTGAATTGATACCAACTGCACTCATGGTGTTCACATCCACGCTGGCATGCAGGAATGTGGAAGACACCCAGTTGAAAAAGATGGAAGAAAATCCCAGTGCCAGCATTGCAACGCCGTAATTCGTTCCAGAATTTTTCGGCCCAAAAAGGTCAGTGGACAATGCCGCATTCAGTGCAGATGGTCCACCATAAGCAAATGCGATAATGGCGATGGTGACAAAGTATCCCATTCCACCGATAAAGGTCATGAGAATAGCTCCCAAAAGGGTCAGTCCGCAAAGAATGTACATGGCATTGGTACGGCCGATCTTGTCGGAAAGCCATGCCATGATGAGCCGGCCTGCAGCATTCGTAATACCGGTGAAAGAAACGCAGGCGATCGCCATATCTACACTCAGTCCTCGCACGATGCCCAGATCTCTGATCAGCGGTACACAAAGGTTCCATGTGCCGTTGATAAAGAAAATAGAGAAAAACAATGCCCAGAACGCCGGCTTTCTGATTGCCTGGCCAAGGGTGAAGTTGACATTACTGGAAACAGCTTTCGCCGGAAGATTCAGACCGGCGATATACTCCTCACCCGGAAGCGAGACGAAAATGCAGGCCACAAAACCAAGGACAGCGAATACGATGCCCAGTATCAGGAATACAGGGACAAAATTCACAACGCCTGCCTCGTTCATATTGGCATTCATCAGCAGGTTAGATACCGGTGTGAATACCACAGTACTCAGGCCAAAGGCTCCGCAGGCAAGACCAGATGCAAGCCCTCTCTTATGAGGAAGCCATTTCTGAATACAGGAGATACATGCGCCGTATGCAAAGCCAGAACCAAGTCCTGCCATAACAGCATAAGTCAGGTAGAAAAGTCCTGCGCTCTTCACGAATGCGGAAAGGATCACGCCAACAGAAAACAGCGCCACACCCAGGAAACAGGTCAGCTTTGGTCCCTTCTTGTCGTTGATAACGCCGCCGATCAGATTGCCGAATACAAATGCAAAGAGCATATAACTCGACACCATAGTAGCAGCGCTCGGTGTCCACCCGTAGGCAGCAACGATGTTTGAGCGGAACGCACTCCAGAGATACAGAATGCCAACGCACAACTGTACGACCAGACACGCAATAATTGAAACCCACGGGTTTTTCCGATTTTTCACTGTTTATACCTCTCTTTTTTTGTTAGTTGAATTTGTGATAATGTCCGTTTCAGGCTTCTTTTGATGGGGAAGGAGTCGGAGCGATCACGTCTGTGTAATATGCTTTTCTTCTCTTGAATTCTTCGTCTTTATAGAGATTCATCAGACGGCCTTCGTTTTCAAAGATGTCATCGCCGTGCATCTGCTTGCCGCTCATCACATCATGTGCATGCTCCGGAAGTCCGTTCGGAACGATGGACGGATCGTTTTTAAACTTGAATGCGCCATCGACGATCTCAAGTGTTCCTTCCAGTCCGCAGAGTTCACAGACAACATGTGTGGTTCCCGGGAAGATATAGAAGTTATTGCTTTGGCAATGTGGGCAGGCACCCTCTTTGCCTCTCCAATAGGACTTGGTATTCTCGGCGATCGGAAGTTTCATTGTTTCATTTTCTTTAGCGATCTCAGCAGCTACTTCTGCCAGGTTCCGGCCGATCTCTTTCATGCGCTCGATCTTATCATCCTGCATGATAACGTCCTTGCACCAGGAGAAGTATTCATTATTGACTATTTTCCAGCCAGGGCTCATTGCGAACATTGCATGGTCTGTCTCTACACGGACAGCCCAGTCAGATCCGCCGATACCGACGAAGGAAATTGCCTTCTGTTTGAAATATTTAGAATCCAGTCCCTTGCCGGTTTCTTTCAGCATCTGGAAATGTGCACCTAACAGAAGGCCGGAGTCATGTCCCGGACCCATGCGGTCACAAAGTGTCTTAAATAATCCTGAAGAGCCGGATTCAAAGATCGGATCTACAAAAAGAACGCCGTCTGCATCTATGATTTTCTCGTACAGGGCTGCAAAGTCATCTTTCCGTGAGCAGACCATGCCTTTGCCCATAACTAATCCGCGGGAGCATGCAACACATCCGGTGCAGTAATCAAAATTCCAGTCAAAAGCATGGATGAATTCAATCTCTGCGCCTGCGTCTCTTGCAGCCTCTAAAGCCACGCGGCACATTGTATCATTGTTGCCGTTTTTGGTTCCTGTGGAAATACCTAAAATCTTCATAAAAACCTCCTAAATAACAAGCTGGTTGTTGTTGCCTCTTTCTATGTATTGTTGATTATATAGGGATTTTTCCCAAGAATAAACAGAAAAATGAGATAATCAACACTTTTGCGAAAATTGGTTTTTTAGAACAGTAAAGATGGGCGGTAGTTCTCAAAGATCACCGCATCATTCTGTGCCTGATCCACATCAGGGACACGTGATGTCCACGCAAAGAGAAGGGTTCCTTTTTCCCTCATTCGCAGAACGCGTTTCGGACGTTCAACATTCTGGTAAGCAATAAAATCCGGCTGACATAAGAAGCTGAGCGTACAGTTGGAAAGGAGCTTTGCAACAAATGGCGAATACGTAGGCATATATTCTTCCTTTGATGCTGCCAGAAGACCGCGAAATACCTCCGGTACATTCTGCTTAAACCAGCGCACAATAAACGGGTTAAAAGATTCGATACAATATTTTCCCTGATATTGCTGCAGGATATTATACGTTTTTTCACACAGCTCGCTGTTGCGCGGTCCGCTTTTCAGTTCCACGATCAGCGGGCCGTCTCCAGTGCCGATCAATTCCAATGCTTCCGTAAACAGCGGGATATGCTGCATGGTTCCTAAAAGAGAAAACTCTTTCAGTTCGTCATAATCATAGGCATCGACTCTGCCATCCACGCCGCAGACTCTATTCAGGGTGTCATCGTGAAAGACGACCACCTGCCCGTCTTTGGACAGCTGCACGTCTAACTCGATGCCGTAGCCTTCTCCCACTGCAGCTGCAAATGCCATCAGCGAGTTTTCCGGAATGCTCCGGTCCATATCATGCAGACCCCGATGCGCGAAATTGCGGTGCATAAAATACTCCGCTTTGCCACGCACTTCAAAGCCCTGCTTTTGCAGATAATCATCTTCTGTCATTCTTTCCACTACCTGCGCGTTGCGGCAGCGGGTAAAATCAATCATCTTCTCCGAACGCCTCCAGGCCCTTTGCATTCTGGACCTTCTTTGCTTTGATGTTTTTAACAAGGAATATAAATACGATGCAGCTTAATCCGATCAGGATCATGGAGTAGATCGGCAGCGCTCCCCATATCCCGCTCCTCATAAACACGAAACCAAGCAGGACTGGTGTAACAGTCTGGGCTGCCATACTTGCCGCATAATAATATCCTGTAAATTTTCCGATCTTGTTGGAAGAACAAAGCTCCACCACCATCGGGAAGGAACAGTTGTGCACCCATGCCATTCCAAAGCCCTTAATGACCCACACGATATAAAGGAACATCGGGAAGGAGAATTCTCCGTGTGCCCCAGTGACAACGCCTGTCGGATGCACAAAGATCATGATGAACAGCGCAACAAAGGTCGCCATTAATCCGATCGAAATAGTCCACTTTCTTCCGATCTTATCCGCAACAATACCTGCGGTCGCAAATCCGACGACGGAGGCGACACCTCCGATAATGGTCAGGATCATAGTCGCACTGCTGACAGAATTTAGATAATAAATAACATAGTTTCCAATATACGTTCCGATCGCATTGTCCGCCATGAACCACAAGAACTCTGCTCCAAGGATTGAGAGAAGCATTCTTTTATTCGCCGCGCTCATCGGGCCCTCATCTGTAACAGGATTTTCGATTGCTGCCTGGCGCTCGCCTTCTTCCATATCCTCTTTCAATTCTGCGGCCAGCTTGTTTTCCTTGATCGTCAGGAACAGGACCAGTGCGGAAATGATCATCAAAACAGATGCAACGATAAACGGGATCTCGATGATCCACATTTTCTGTGCTCTATCCGTAACATTAATATAATCGCTCAGTTTCAGGAAAATACCAAGAACCGTCGCAAAAGCACCGCCCAGATATCCCATGATGTTGATCACGCCGTTTGCTTTCGCACGGAGCGGTTTCGGTGTGATATCAGGCATCAGCGCGACCGCCGGATTCCGGTACATCATCATGAAGATCAGGACAATCGCCATCATGGCGACCATGCCTCCGATGCTGTTGTTATGGAAAAACAGCGGGATGAACGGGAACGCAATGGCGGAAATGACCGTGCCGATAAGGATAAACGGCATTCTCTTTCCGATCGGGGTCTTTGTTTTATCTGACAGCCGTCCAAAGATCGGAAGGAGGATCAGTGCGGCGAGATTGTCGCACGCCATGATGATTCCGACCAGCCACTGCACGTTCAGGATCTTGGATGGATCGCTCAGCTTTAATTCGGCGCTGGTCAGGCCATACATCCGGTTGGCAAAGATATCCGTCAGGAACGTCGGGCACCAGGAATCATAGACCTGCCATAAAAGCAGGATGCCGAAAAAAGCAAAACCAATGAGAAAAGTTCGTTTGTAATTCAGTTTTAAAGCTCTCATAACACTCCCTCTACTACTGCTTCCAGTTCATCAATCGAATGAATAACGGCATCCGGTGCTTCTGCTGTTCCAAAGCCATAAGCTGCGTGGATAAACGGAATCTGTGCGTCCTTTGCTGCCCTTTCATCTTTGATGGTATCTCCAATATATACTGCCTTGCTGTAATGATTGCGTTCCATTACCAGCCGAATATTCTCCGCTTTTGTTTTGCCGGTATTTCCCCACTCTTCCATATCACAGAACAGATCACTCATCTTCATGGAAGTATAAAAAGCATTGATATAACCGGTCTGGCAGTTGCTGACCACAGCCATGTCATAGCCGGCTTTCCGCAGGTTTTCCAGTGTTTCCCGCACTTTTGGGAACAGCACTGCACCATGTTCTGTTAAATACTCATTTTCATAGATCTCGCAGTTTTTGAAAACCTGGCGGGCATTATCTCCCTGATAACCTGCCAGCACCGTCTGCGCGATCTCTTCCATCGTCTTGCCCATAACGGACATGATGTCTTCTTTTGTCAACGTCTTGATTTCCGGAAGCTGTTCCCGGAGAATGACATTCCAGGAATCTGCAACTTCCTGGCTGGAATCCCAAAGCGTGCCGTCCAGATCGAACAACAGGATTCCTTCTTTTTTATGTTCTGCTTGGATCATTCTGTTTTCCCCTTTGATGTTCTGCAATGATTATACGTTGCGTACCATCAAAAACACAAGCATTCTCTTTCTTTCCTTTCCCCCCTCTTTATATTATAATGATGCCTGTGAAAAGACTTCCGTTATGCCTATTTGCTATCATGATGGTCCTGCTTGCGGCCTGTCTCGTTTTGCTCGGCCTTTCCAGAGACCGGGTAAAACCTGGTGCTGTACTGTACCAAATGGAGACGATCCCCCGGATCCCGCACGTCGTCCTGACGCAGGAGGAAAAGGACCGGATGATGAGTTTTGATAACGAAGACGGCATTTCTCTGGAACG
>JAFWCK010000027.1 GCA_017536965.1 Lachnospiraceae bacterium
CAGTTCCATACGGCGGTACTCTCCTGCTGCAGCAGGGATCCGGACAAGCTGCGATCGGTTTTCGGCTGACCAGGATACATAGGCAGGAGCTTTGTGCTGTCCCAAACGAAGATAAGAATTTTCAGATGGATTCAGGAAAAGCGTCATCGGCTTTATATTTGCCAGGACACCGGCAATCATGTGAGAAAAGGTCTCTTCATCAAAAGGATATAAAGACATATTGATATGAAAGCCATTCCCTGGCGCGTTTTCCAAAGGCTTTGGCGAAAAGTCAGCGAACAGACCGTTTCTGTGAGCGACCGTTTTTACAACACGCTGAAATGTCTGTGCATTATCTGCTGCAGTCAAAGCATCGGAGAAGCGGAAATCAATTTCATTTTGACCCGGACCGTCCTCATGATGAGAACTCTCAGGCCGGATCCCCATTTTTTCCAGCGTCAGGCATATTTCCCTTCGAACGTTTTCACCATGATCTTCTGGTGCGATATCCATATAACCGGCATCATCGGAAGGGATTTTTGTCGGATTTCCGTTTTCATCCAATAAGAACAGATAGAATTCCTGCTCTGCGCCGAAAGTAAATTCAAAACCAGCCTTTTTTGCTTCTGCAACAGCTGCTTTCAACAGGCTGCGAGTGTCACAATGGAAGGAGGTTCCGTCCGGGTATCGGATATCGGAGAACATTTGGACGACTCGTCCGTGTTCCGGCCGCCATGGCAGCGGCATAAGAGTATCCGGCTCCGGATGCAGCAGAAGATCGCTGTGTGTCTCATCTCCAAACCCGGCGATGGCAGAAGCGTCAAAAGCAATGCCGTGTTCGAACGCGCGCGGCAGCTCTTCCGGCATGATGGAAATATTCTTTTGCTTCCCAAAGACATCGCAGAAAGCAAGACGAATAAACTTTACATCTTCTTCCTGTGTATACTGGATAACCTCTTCCTTTGCGTACTTCATAAAAACCTCCTGGCGGCATTAGTTTGCCACGTACATTTGTCTGTAAGGATTTTTACTGTCCGGGGTCACCACCGTAAACGGGGCGGACAGCACTTCTTCTATATTAATATCAAACAGGCTGCAATATTCAGATAAGGTTGATCGCAGCTCTTCCATATCTTGCGGAGAGGCAGCTCGTGCCGTGACTTGCTCCGGGAAGAGCACATTCCTGCATTCCGAACGGAGGAACATTTTTCCGCCGTGCATGCCGGTGCAGGGGAAATACCCCACGATTTTTTCTTCCGGCGTGAATAAGTTAAGAACAACGATGATGCCGCCGGCCTGGTATTCTCCCAAGAAGCTTCCGGCTTTTCCGCCGATCACCATGAGGGGTACTTTTTCTTCATAGGCCTTCATGTGGATGCCTGCGCGGTAGCCGGCGTTTCCTTTGACAAAGATCTTTCCGCCGCGCATTGCGTAACCGGCGGCGTCTCCGGTGTTTCCGTGAATGATGATCGCGCCTTCATTCATGGTGTCGCCGACCGCATCCTGTGCATTAGTTCGGACAGTGATGGTGCCGCCGTTCAGATAAGCGCCCAAAGCATTTCCCGGCACACCTTCGATCTCGATGTTTTTGCCTGTCGTGCCGGCAGCGATAAACCGCTGTCCGCAGCAGCCTTTGATCTGGCAGTCTTCCTCTGTGCTCCGGATCGCTTCGTTCAGTGCTTTGTGATCCAGGCCTTCTGCTTGAATTATCCTCATTTTATACCACACCTCCAAACTTTTTTCTACGGATATCCGCAGGAAAGGCAGCTGTTGTTGCAACCTTCTTCATGATCTCATAATTAACGGAGGAGAGCGGCGTCTTCTCCCTTATCATCGAAGTTAATATCCCGGCGCGCTCTTCCAGGCCGATCAGCATAAAGCCTTTCAGAAGATCATCTTTTGTATAGATCCGTTTCAGGGAGTCTTCTGTTTTTTCTTCGTAAACTTCTCCCTCGTATGTGCCTGCAGTCATGATGTGCAGACCGAAAAAGCCGATGGAATTCATCGGAATGCCTTTTTCAAAGGTCACATTTTTTCCCGCCATGTTCTGCCCGGCCGTATAACCCTGCAGCACGGCGTTCGGAAGGATCGCTAATACTTTCATCTCTCCGGAGGAAATGTCCATGCCTTCCGCACAGTCACCAGCCGCATAAATATCGGAAAGAGTCGTCTGCATATGGGAATCGATCCGGATTCCGCGGCCAACCTCTCCGCCGGCATCTTTTGCCAGTGCGATGTTTGCCCTGACACCGATAGCTAACACCAGCACATCAAAGTCCACGATCGCTCCGCTGTTCATCTGCGCGGTTTTTTTATCGAAGCGGGCCACGCTGTCTCCCAACAGGAAAGAAAGGCCGTTTGCTTCAAGATGACGCTGTACGATGGCGGCAGCGTCGTCATCCAGAATGCTGGAAAGGACGCGGTCAGCCAGATCACAGACCGTAACAGATGCTGCGCGTTTACAGATTCCTTCGGCGCACTTGAGGCCGATCAATCCGGCACCGATGATCAGGACGCGGGAGGTTTCGGAAATGGCTTTTTCCAGCGCAAGTGCATCATCCAGTGTCAGGAAGGAATATTTTTCAGGCACGGTATCAAGTCCTTCAAAAGACGGCAGGAACGGGGAAGAGCCGGTTGCCAGACACAAAGAGGTATATGGAAGAACGGATCCGTCATCCAGCAGGGCTTCTTTTTTCTCTTTATTGATCGAAACTGCTTTTTTGCCGTAGAGGACCTGACAGCCCATGCGCTCATAAAAGGCCTCATCGCGGTAACGCATCCGTTCCAGATCCGTTTTCTTTTCCAGGTAATAAGAGATCAAAGGACGACAGTAGACCTCGTGGTTTTCTTCGGAAACCACGGTGATCGCCCCCTCTTTGTCCACGCGGCGGATGCCTTCTATACATCCGGTGGCGGCAACGCCGTTGCCGATGATAACATATTGCTTCATTCCACAGCACCTCGCTCTTCATAAACGATCGCCTTGTTTGGACAGCCGATGACACAGGCCGGTTGTCCGCCAGCGTTTTCCAGACACAATTCACACTTCTGCATGACCCCGTTCTCGTTCGGTGCCAGTGCTCCGTAAGGACAGACCAGCACGCAGGTCAGACATCCGACACATTTGTCCTGGTCGACCTCTATCACTTCGCCGTCTTTGGACAGTGCGCCGGCAATGCAGCTCTTCACACAGAGCGGGTCTTCGCAGTGTCGGCAGGAAACGGCGTAGGAGATCCGTTCCCCTTCTTCGACATGAATGCGCGGGTAGATTGGTTTGCCTTTCAGTGCCAGTGCCATATCCGGCAGATGCGAATTGGCAAATGCACAATTGTATTCGCACAGATGACAGCCCAGACACCATTCTTCATTTACATAAACTCTTTTCATCGTCCTTATTCTCCTGCATGAGAGATACCAAGGATCTCTAATTCTTTTTCATTCAGCCCGACTCCCCGAAGCATCAGGCGGTTGCCGCGCAGTGCCTCGATGGAGTTGATCCCCATGCCGCCCATGAGTTCCATGATCTCATTTCTCCAGGCGGTAAGTAGATTGACCAGACGCGCGCTTCCCAGATCCGGATTCAAACGTTTCACCAGATCCGGTTCCTGAGTGGCGATGCCCCAGTTGCATTTACCTGTCTGGCAGGTCCTGCAGAGATGGCATCCTAATGCCAACAGGGCAGCCGTTGCGATGTAGCAGGCATCTGCACCCAGTGCGATCGCTTTGACAACGTCGGATGCACTGCGGATAGATCCGCCAGCCACCAGGGATACGTTGTTGCGGATCCCTTCGTCGCGCAGCCGCTGGTCAACAGCCGCTAATGCCAGCTCGATTGGAATACCTACGTTATCCCGGATGCGGGTTGGTGCCGCGCCGGTGCCTCCACGGAAACCGTCGATCGCGATAATGTCCGCGCCGCTCCGCGCGATACCGCTGGCAATAGCAGCGATGTTATGAACTGCGGCTACCTTTACAATGATCGGCTTGCGGTATTCCGTTGCTTCTTTCAGAGAGTAGACCAGCTGCCGCAGATCCTCGATCGAATAAATGTCATGATGAGGTGCCGGAGAAATGGCATCGGAACCTTCTGGGATCATACGGGTACGGGAGACATCACCCACGATTTTTGCACCCGGTAAATGTCCGCCTATGCCGGGCTTCGCACCCTGTCCCATTTTGATCTCTATCGCTGCGCCGGCTTCCAGATAATCTTCATGAACACCAAAACGGCCGCTTGCCACCTGCACGATGGTATTTGGACCGTATTGATAGAAGTCTTCATGCAGGCCACCTTCACCGGTGTTGTAGAGGATTCCAAATTCTGCTGCCGCCCTCGCCAGAGATGAATGTGCATTGTAACTGAGTGAACCGTAGCTCATGGCCGAGAACATGACTGGCATGTCCAGTGTGATCTGCGGAGGAAGATCGCAGATGATCTTTCCGTTTTCGTCCCGCTTGATCTTATCGATTTTCTTTCCGAGCGATACGCGGGTCTCCATCGGCTCCCTGAGCGGGTCAATGGAAGGGTTTGTGACCTGTGATGCGTTGATCAGGATTTTATCCCAGTACACCGGAAGCGGTTTCGGGTTCCCCATGGAAGAAAGGAGCACGCCGCCACTCTGTGCCTGTTTGTAGATCTCACGGATCGTATCATTTTGCCAGTTGGCGTTTTCCCGAAGCTGGCAGTTACTCTTGACGATCTTCAATGCCCGGGTCGGACAGAGGGAAACGCAC
This sequence comes from Lachnospiraceae bacterium, assembly GCA_017536965.1. Taxonomy (GTDB): domain Bacteria; phylum Bacillota; class Clostridia; order Lachnospirales; family Lachnospiraceae; genus RGIG5612. The sequence continues at coordinate 4,714 of JAFWCK010000027.1, forward strand.
CTTTGGCAGTTTACACATTTGCTTTCATCACTCATCATGATGCCGTAGTCTTCTAGATATGAATGAACTTCATTGGCACACTGCCGTTCACAGACACGGCAGGTGATGCAGCGATTCTCGTTCCGAACGACTTCAAATTCCGGATAAATAAAATCAATGCCCATTAATAAGCACCTTCTTTCACTTGTACGATGACTGGTTCTCCGCCGGCCGGAGCCCAGATATTTTCCGCATCCGGTTCCATAGTCCGGATCGCAGCCTCTTCACTGGCAATATACACTCTGTCTTCCTTTTCGCCGACGACCATAGATCTTAGTTTCAGTCGGTCGTTCAGCGCCATCAGTCCGCCGGTAAAGCCGAGTACGATGGAAAACGGCCCGGTGACCAAAAGACTTGGGAATGCCGTTCGGAGGAACGCATGTCTCTTGCGGTCTTCTTCATCCGGCTCCTGCTCGATCGTGCTCCAGAACGGAGCAGCGATCACACTTGCCGCCTCGGAAAGTGAAAGTCCCTGACGCCGAACCAGGTAATCCATGATATAGGTAATCACCTCGGTATCGGTCTGCAGCGTACATTTGTATCCATACATTTCAATAAACCGGCGGTTGGCATCGTAAGAAGAGATCTCTCCGTTATGCACCACGGAATAATCCAGCAGGGTAAATGGATGCGCGCCGCCCCACCAGCCTGGCGTGTTTGTCGGATACCTTCCGTGTGCGGTCCATGAATACCCTTCGTATTCCTCCAGCTTGTAAAAGAGGCCGACGTCTTCCGGAAAACCCACGGCTTTAAACGCACCCATGTTCTTTCCGCTGGAAAAAACATAAGCCCCGTTCATCTCCGCATTGATCTTCATGACGACGCGTGCGACCAGTTCTTTTTCGTCCAGCTGCAGTTCAAACAGCATGGATTTTAAAGGGGCGACAAAGTACCGCCAGATGATCGGTTCGTCCGTGATCGCCGGGATCTTTCTTGTCGGAATGACTTCTGAATGCACGATCTCAAAGTACTCTTTTAAAAATGCTTCACAATCTTTTCGGACAGAGCGGTCGTCAAAAAAGAGATGCAGGGCATAGAAATCCTTGTATTCCGGATAGATTCCGTAACCTGCAAATCCGCCGCCCAAGCCATTGCTGCGGTCGTGCATCGGCCGCATGGCATTGGTGATCAGCTCGCCGGATATCCGATCCCCGCTTTTTGAGATAACTGCTGCGATGGCACATCCGGAAGGGATGCGCACCTGACCTTCCTGTTTCATCTTTTTGATCCTTCTTTCTCAGGAAATAAAAAAAGACGCCCATTTGATTCGAAGTGAATTCTCTTCCATTCAAATGAACGCCTTTGCTCATTAAAGTAAAATTACACCTGCCTGATTCAAATGTCAACCATTCAGATAAAATCCGTTGACAGTAAATAATTGCAGGTGTAAAGTGCAGACAGAAAGGCAAAGACGTCTTTTCGCACATTACGTGCGGACGTCATTGCCTTTTTTAGTTTATGCATTTAGAACAGGAGGCGGACCATGGCAGCGTTTGAAAAAGTTTTATCCGGAATTCCGGAAATGGATACCGCACTGGATCACATCCGGCTGGGAGATAATGTTGTTTTTCGGGTCTCAAACCTGGAAGAATTCCATCTGTTTGTTGACCCGTATGTGGAGCAGGCAAAAAAAGACAAAAGGAATCTGATCTACTTCCGCTTTGCCAGTCATGAACCGTTAGTAGAGGACTGCCCGGAAGTCAAAACATATGTGATCCCTCTGTCACATCAGTTTGAGACATTCACCGTGGAGATCCACAATATTATTGAAAAAGAAGGCCGGGACGCTTTTTATGTGTTTGACTGTCTCTCGGAACTGCAGACGGCGTGGGCAACAGATCTGATGATGGGAAACTTTTTCCGTGTCACCTGCCCATTCCTGTTTATACTGGATACCGTGGCTTTTTTCCCGGTCCTTCGCGGAAAACATTCGATTGCAGCGATCAATAAAATCAGCAATACCACACAGTTGTTTCTGGATGTTTACTCTGATCAGGAAACGGTGTATGTAAGGCCATCAAAAGTGTGGAACCGCAACAGTGAGACCATGTTCCTGCCACATCTTTATAATCCAGAAACAAAAAGTTTCCGCCCTGTTTTGGACGGCGTTCATTCCAGCCGTTTTTATCAGGTTCTGCGCAAGTATCAGAGGCCAGGGGAAGAGCAGTACGTGGATTCCTGGGACCGCTTTTTCAATACGGCAAAAACGCTGCATGATGCAGGTGCCCCGATCGCCGAATACTGCAGTGAGATGTGTAATATTATGATGACCCGGGATGAGAAAATGCGGGAAATGGTGAAAACGCATTTTACCCCGGAGGATTATTTTTTGACCCGGAGCAATATGATCGGAACCGGAATGATTGGAGGCAAGGCCTGCGGAATGCTGCTTGCCCGGGCGATCCTAAGAAATAATGCACCAGATATTGACGGAGTACTGGAACCGCACGATTCGTTCTTTATTGGCTCTGATATGTATTACACCTATATTGTGGACAACGATTTTTGGGACTTGAGGATCAGGCAGCGGACGGAGGAAGGCTTCTTTGCTCTGGCAGAAGAATTTGCAGAAAAACTTCTGACGGGAAGCTTTTCGGAGGAAATGCGGACGCATTTTCGGAATATTTTGGAATACTATGGACAGGATCCGTTTATTGTCCGCTCCAGCAGTATCCTGGAAGATGGTTTTGGCAATGCCTTTGCGGGCAAGTATGAATCTGTTTTCTGCGCAAACCGGGGCACGATCGAAGAACGTTTGGAAGAATTTGAAAACGCGATCAAGACGGTATACGCCAGCACAATGAGCATGTCTGCGCTGGATTACCGCAGACGCAGGGGATTGGACAAAAAAGATGAACAAATGGCACTTCTGATCCAAAGGGTTTCCGGTTCTTATTATGGTTCATATTATATGCCGTGTGCGGCCGGTGTTGGCTATTCCTACAGCCCATATCAGTTTATGAAAAACACCGATCCGAAAGCGGGGATGCTTCGGCTGGTCATGGGACTGGGAACATCTGCAGTTGATCGTACCGAAGGATCTTATCCAAGACTGGTCAGTCTGGACAGACCGGAAGCGAGCGTCTATACCAGCGCAGCGGAAAAACACCAGTATTCACAGCGCAGAGTCGAAGTGGTAGATACGAACGACCATGATCTGAAAAAACTGAATCTGCAGGAGATCAGTGCAAAAATGCCAAATTACCTGCTGCATGTTCTTACTGAAAGAGATAACGAAGCGGAATATCGTCTCCGGGAGCTGGGGCGGAGCGGAGAAGTCCGGTTTATTTCCTGTCAGGGTCTTGTGAAAAACCGGGAGTTGATGGGAAGGATCCAAAAACTGATGCAGCTTATCCAACAGGAATATGGCCAGCCGGTGGACATTGAATATACCATGAATCTTTCGGAAGAAGGGGAGTATACGATCAACTTACTGCAGTGCCGCCCTCTGCAGGTGTTTGAAGATACCGGAAAAGTTACGATCCCAAAAGATCTTTCACAGGAGCAGATCTTACTGGAAAGCAAAGGTGCTTCTATGGGATTGTCCCGGAGCATTAAGCTGGATCTGATCCTTTATGTGGATCCGGTAGCATATTACAATCTTGCCTATGCAGACAAGCCAACTGTTGCCCGGGTGATCGGAACTATCAACTGGAAATACCGAAATCAGGGAAAACATATGATGTTGATGGTGCCTGGCAGGATAGGAACATCCTCTCCGGAACTGGGCGTTCCGACAGCTTTTTCGGATATCAGCGAGTTTGACGTCATTTGTGAGATGGAAGAAAAAGGGGCGGGCTATAATCCGGAGCTTTCCTATGGAAGCCATATTTTCCAGGATCTGGTAGAAGCGGAGATTTTATATACAGCCATTTTTGCCAATGAGAAGACCGTGCAGTTTCATCCGGAAAAACTGCAGGCAGGGCAAAAACTCCCAATTGAGAATTTTGAAAACAAAGACTTAAGCAGCATCATTTCCCTTTACGATGTCAGTGGGAAAGAATGCTGGCTGTATCATGATCTGCAGGGCGAGCAGCTGATCTTAACAGCTCCGTTGTGCAATATTTAAAAAACGGCAAGGATGAAAAAAGGTTTTTTGTGAGAAATGCTTTTTTTGAAAATGAGCAGTTGACAAACGGTTTCACAGGTGTAAAATGCAATGCATAAAGGCAAAGGCGTCTTTGAGTATTTTACTCGAAGGCGCCTTTTCTTTTTTGTTTTTTATTTTGAAAGGAGAAGGAACAATGAGTACAGTATCAGATATTTTTGGGAGCCTGGTTTTTGATGATCGCGTTATGCGGGCAACATTATCTGCTGACATTTACGCATCTTTACGCAAAACAATCGATGAAGGAAGTGAGCTCGACAGCAGCGTCGCTAATGCTGTAGCACAGGCAATGAAAGACTGGGCAGTCGAACACGGCGCAACCCATTTTACACATTGGTTCCAGCCACTGACAGGTATTACGGCAGAAAAGCACGATGGCTTTATCTCGCCGGCTCCGGATGGCAGCGTGATCATGGAATTCTCCGGCAAGGAATTGATCAAAGGAGAACCGGACGCATCTTCTTTCCCGAACGGCGGTCTCAGGGCAACATTTGAAGCCAGAGGTTATACGGCATGGGATCCTACGTCGTATGCATTTATCAAAGGCAAAACGCTTTGTATTCCGACTGCATTCTGTTCTTATGGCGGTCACGCATTGGATAAAAAGACACCGCTTCTTCGTTCCATGGAAGTCCTCAGCCGCCAGGCACTCAGGATTCTTAAGCTGTTCGGAAATGATACAGCAAAAAGAGTGGTTTCTTCTGTGGGACCGGAGCAGGAGTATTTCCTGGTTACCAAAGAAATGTATGACAAAAGACCGGATCTGCGCTTTACCGGCCGAACCTTGTTTGGCGCTAAGCCTCCGAAAGGACAGGAGCTGGATGATCATTACTTTGGCGTGATCAAACCAAGCGTTGCAGCCTTTATGGAAGATTTAAATAAAGAACTCTGGAAACTCGGCATTCTGGCAAAGACAGAACATAACGAGGTCGCACCGGCACAGCATGAGCTGGCTCCAATTTATACCACGACAAATATTGCGACAGATCATAACCAACTGACCATGGAAATAATGCAGAGGGTGGCAGCAGAACATGGACTGGTCTGCCTCCTGCATGAAAAACCGTTTGCAGGCGTGAACGGAAGCGGCAAGCACAACAACTGGTCCATTGCAACAGATAAAGGACAAAACCTTCTGACACCGGGAGAGACACCTTATGAAAATGCACAGTTCCTGCTGTTCCTCTGCGCTGTGATCAAGGCAGTGGACGATTATCAGGATCTCTTAAGAATCTCTGTTGCAACAGCAGGCAATGATCATCGTCTTGGGGCAAACGAGGCTCCGCCGGCCGTCATTTCCATGTTCCTGGGTGATGAACTAAACGCTGTATTGGAGGCCATCGAAACAGATACGCCGTATGAAGGCATAGCCAAAACACAGATGAAGCTTGGAGTGGATGTGCTCCCGATCTTCAACAGGGATACGACAGATCGTAACCGCACATCACCGTTTGCTTTTACCGGCAATAAATTTGAATTCCGGATGCTTGGTTCTTCCAACAGCATTGCCTGCGCAAATATTATGCTGAACGCAGCAGTCGCTGAAAGCCTTCGCATCTATGCAGATCGTTTGGAGCAGGCTGAAGATTTTGAAAAGACACTGCATGAAATGATCAAAAAAACAATCAAAGATCACAAGCGCATCATCTTTAACGGAAACGGATATGATGATGCCTGGATCAGGGAAGCGACCGAAAAGAGAGGTCTCCTGAATTACCGTACAACGGCCGACTGCATGCCGCATCTCCTGGACAAAAAAAATGTGGATATGCTGACCTCTCTTGGGGTCTTCTCTGAAGATGAACTGAGATCCCGCAGGGACATCATGCTGGAGAACTATTGCAAGAGTGTTGTGATCGAAGGCAATACCATGGTGGATATGGCAAGGACTTTGATCGCACCAGCTATCGAAGCCTATACAGCAGATATCGCAAAAGCTGCAGCAGCAAAGAAAGCAATCTCACCAACATTGAAATGCGAATATGAAACAAAACTGGTTGGAAAGCTTTCTGCATTGGTCAATGAGATTGCAGATAAGACAGAAGAGCTTGATGCGGCTTTATTGAAAGTTCAGGAAGCAGAAGACATTGTGGAAGAGGGCTACCTGATCCGGGATCACCTGCTTCCAGTCATGAGTGAACTAAGGGTTCCTTGTGATAAAGCGGAACTGCTGACGGCAAAAAGCTACTGGCCGTTCC